>JBGTOF010000428.1:0-17397 GCA_041742695.1 Elainellales cyanobacterium
GCTAAGCGCAATACCCGTGATGCTCGTATAGCCCAGCAGACGCCAAATCAAACGTCATTGCCAACGGTATAACGTTTGGTTTTTAGGGTCTTATTACTGCCAACGCTATCGTTTGCGTGCTTTCCAGGTGCCGCCATAGGTGTAGTGAGCGTGGGAGGCAATGTGGGGGTGGCAGCGATCGCACACAAAATGCCACTGCTGTGATGCATCCCACTGCACCCGATACAAGACATTCGCTAGGCACTGGCAGCGATCGCACGACTTAATCCGCTGTCGTTTCATGGTGACTCGTCGGCATAACCAACGACCAAACTAAGATCATACGAGAACAACTCAGTTGTTAAAGCTGCTGGGTTTCAAAGGTATTGCATTGCTCGGGGTCACCGGCACGCAGCCCTTCCTCAAACCAGCGAACCCGTTGAGCCGAACTGCCGTGGGTAAATGATTCTGGCACCACGTAGCCCTGCGATCGCCGCTGCAAGCGGTCATCCCCAATGGCAGCCGCGGCATTCAGCCCCTGCTCAATATCGGCGCGGTCTAATTCCACAATTTGGGCATTGTGCCCCCACACCCCCGCAAAGCAATCGGCTTGGAGTTCTAGCCGCACTGATAGCTGATTGGCCTGCGTTTGACTGACGCGCTGTCGAAGGGACTGAACTTGCCCCGAAATGCCGAGTAAGTTCTGCACATGATGCCCAACCTCGTGAGCTAGCACATAGGCCTGAGCGAACTCGCCCGGCGCACCCAGCTGATTCCGCATGTCTTCAAAAAAGCTGAGATCGATATAAATACGCTGATCCCTCGGACAATAAAATGGCCCCAGGGCTGCTTGAGCATAGCCGCAGGCCGATTCCACTGCTCCTGAAAACAGCACAAGTCGAGGTTCTGCATACCGCGATCCGAGTTGCCGAAAAATTTCATCCCAGGTTTCTTCGGTATCGGCTAGCACTACAGACATTAGCTCAGCGGTGCGGTCATCTGCAGGAGAGACTTGGGTTTGCTGCGGTGCTGAAAACGGATCCGGCGCTGTTTGATCCAGCACGATGGAAGGATCAATACCAAAAAACATGGCAATCAGCGCCAAGACGATGCCTCCCAACCCTAGCCCCGCCCCTCGACTGCTGCCCCCCATGCGACGACGATCTTCAACATTAGTGCTCCGACGCCCATATTCCCAACGCATGTGTTGATGTCTCAAAAACCTCTGATGAGATTCTAGGGGCGATCGCCCGCTAAGGAAAGCATTGAACCTGTGCGTTCATCCTCTCAGGGGCAACAAGGCTCCCGACGACCTAGAGATTTGAGCCTATTTGGGTACGCCCCACAGATGAGGCATCAAAAAAAAATGGAGTCTGCATGGTCAGATTTAAGCAAATCCCCAACTCCAAATCTAGCGGCTATCACAGCTTACTAAGGCCACTCAACGCTGACCCTGGAGAGTAAAGCTAGAACCCAGCCTGAACCAAGTATCCTGACAAATTCCATACAGGCGTATTAAAGTGCAAGTGTATTAATCTAAGGGTAGAATGAGGTGAGAATAAGTGATGTGGCTTAATTGATCGGCCCCATTAAAGTGATCCCATCAGTGATCCACAAGAGTAGTTCTGCAAGGCCTGTCCTGATCTCTTGCTGATGGTTAAGCCTTCGATGACTCCAAGTATTGCGAGTTTTAAGCAGTGCTCTGGTGCTATCGTCACATCGCTGAGGAAGCAATGCTAGGTTGGCATGATCCCGCTGCACCTGACGCTAAAAAACTTTTTGAGCTACCGCGATGCGTCAATCGACTTTCGTGGCCTGCATGTGGCGTGCATTTGTGGGTTCAACGGGGCAGGCAAATCGTCGCTGCTAGAGGCGATCGCCTGGGCCTTGTGGGGTGAGAGTCGTGCCGCCCTCGAAGACGACGCCATCCACATGGGTGAAACCGAAGCCCGAGTTGACTATACCTTTCACTGCTTTGATCGGGTGTATCGCGTGATTCGCACGCGGGTGCGTGGGCAGAGCAGCAGCCTCGAGTTTCAGGTGCAGATAGGGGAGGGTGACTTTCGCAGCCTGACGGCTCGGGGCATGCGCGCCACTCAGCGGTTGATTGTGCAGCACATCCGCCTCGACTATGACACGTTTGTTAACTCGGCCTATTTGCGTCAGGGGCATGCCGATGCCTTTATGCTGAAGCGCCCGAGTGAGCGCAAGCAGGTGCTTGCCGATCTGCTCAATCTGCATCAATATGACGATTTGGCAGAGCGAGCCCGAGAGCAGTCGCGCGATCTTAAAGCTGAACTTGACCTGCTAGAGCGCAGCCTGCGTTCTATGGCTAGCCAGATCGAAGACGGCGATGCGCTGACGCCTCGGCTAGACGCCTTGCAAGCCGACTTAGATCATCTGCAACAGCAGCAACAAGGGGATGCTGATACCCTGCGCCAGCTTACCGATACACAGCAGCAGCGGCATACCTGGGTGCAACACCTGCAGTTGCAGCAGCAGCAGCAGCAGCGCCTTAGCCAAGACTGCCAGCGGCTCAAGCAAGAGCATCATCAGGTGATCAAACAAAAGGTGGCATTGGAAGGAGTGCTGCGCCAGGCAGAGGCGATCGCCGCAGGCTGTGCCGAATACCACAGCCTGCAAACCGAAGAAGACCTGCTTACCCGCAAGTTCCACGCGCACCAAGCTGCCACCACGCAGCGACAAGACCTGCAGCAACAACTGCAACAGCAGCAAACCGCGCTGCGCCATAGCCAAAGCCGTCTCCAAAGTCAGATCGAGACGCTGCAGCAGCAGGCTGAAGAACATCACCAGGTGCTCAGCAAAGCTGCCGATCTTGAGCCAGCCCTCGTTCAGCTCCACCAAGCGCGTCAGCACCTCAGCGCCCTCGATCAGCGGCAGATGCAGGCGGCTCCATTGCTTCAGCGGCAACAGCAGTTGCGCACCGAGATCGACCGACGGCAGACCCGTCTTGCTGCCCGCCGTGATGAGTTGATTAGCGCGATCCAGCAGTTACAGCAGCAGCAGCAGCGTCAGCCGCAAATTCAGCAAACCATTACCGAAGTCGCCACGGCGATTAAATACTTAGAGGAGCGTCGCGCCTACCAGCAGCAGGTCTTAGATAAAGGACTAGAGCGCAAGAATTTTTTAGAACGCTTGCAGGAACGCCAGCGAGAATGCGAGGCACAGTTGGCTGAGCTGAATCAAAAAATTGCGCTGTTGCAGCAGCAGGGCACAGAGCCTCACGCGCTGGCGTCTGAGGTTGAGCCGGATGAGGTTAATGCGGCCATGATGGAACTGGCTGCCAGTGGGTCTAGCCAATCTGCCAACCCGCATACGGCATCGTTGGGTCAGAACCTCGTCTCTCGTCCAAAAAAACGACCGGGCAAGTTGGGACGAGGATCGGCTCCAACCACCGAAGAGGCGCAGCCGCCCACCTATGCCCGACTATCTAGCTCACCGTTTCCGCCCTGCCCCGTGTGCGATCGCCCCTTAGATGCTCATCATCTGCAAATTGTGATGGCTCGGCACCAAGCGCAGCAGCGCGATCTAGAGGAGCAAATTTGGGTGATTCGAGAGCAACTCGCCACCTCTGATCGCGAAATTCAACTGTTGCGACAGGAGTATCGCGACCTAGACGACGAGCTCACTCACTACACAGCCATTGTGGAACGCCACGGCAAGCTGCAAGAGCAGTTGCAGGGTGCCACCGCGGGCAACAGTCGGCTAGTTCAAGCGCAGCAAGAATTAGCCGAGTTGGAGCGATCGCTCGACACCGGCGACTATGTCCCCGAATATCAAGACGAGCTGCGGCTGCTAGAGCAAACCCTGCGCGACCTAAATTATGACGACAAAAACCATGCTCTGGCGCGGGGCGATGTAGATCGGTGGCGCTGGGCAGACATTAAGCAAGCAGAGCTCAAGCAGTCGCAGCGGCGCTACGACCGGGTGATGGAGCAACTGCCTCAGCTTGAGGCGCAGCAGACGGAACTGGAGCACGCCTTGCGCGATCTAGCCGCATCGCCTCTGCAACAACAGATCACTGAACTAGATGCGCACATTGGAGCGATCGCCTATAACCTCGACCATCACACCTCGCTCCGGCACCGCCTGCGTCAAGCGCAAACGTGGCAACTGCGCCAGCAAGAATTGCACCACGCTCAACAGCAGTATCCCCAACTGCAGCAGCGGCAGACCGACCTAGCCCACCTGCTCGAAGAGCGGCAGACCGCCCTCAGCGCGCTTACTGCCGAGCTAGAGGCACTGGTGCAGCAGATTCAGCAGGTGCCTGATCCAGATCGGGCGATCGCCACTTTAAACGACCAAATGCACACGCGGCGAACCGTGCTAGACGACCATCTAGCCGCCATTGGTCGCCTGCAGCAGCAGCAACAGCAGCTCGAGTCTCTACGCCAGCAGCATAGAGAGATGACGCAACAACTGAGCCACACCCGTCGTCAGCTGCGGGTCTATCAAGAGCTGGGGCAAGCCTACGGCAAAAATGGCATTCAGGCATTGATGATTGAAAACGTGCTACCCCAGCTTGAAACCGAAGCGAACCAGCTCTTAGGACGGCTCACCAATCACCAGTTGCACTTGCAGTTTGTGACCCAGCGCAGTCGCCGCCGCTCTGGCACGGCTCGCACTACAGACAAGCTGATCGAAACCCTCGACATCCTTATTGCCGATGCGCGGGGCACGCGCCCCTATGAAACCTACTCAGGTGGCGAAGCCTTTCGCATTAACTTTGCCATTCGTCTGGCACTAGCGCGGCTGCTGGCCCAGCGCTCTGGGGCAGCGCTGCAATTGTTGGTGATTGACGAAGGCTTTGGCACTCAAGATGATGTGGGGTGCGATCGCCTAATAGCCGCTATTCAGGCGATCGCCAACGACTTCTCCTGCATCCTCACCGTCACCCATGTGCCCCGCCTCAAAGAGTCTTTTCAACATCGCATCGAAATCACAAAAACCGATGAGGGATCTCAGGTGCAACTGGTCATGTAACGTCGCCTTATGACACTCTCTAAGTCTGGAGCAATGCCTCGCGTTTGAGCTGACGTTAACGTAACGTTAGCTCGGGTCAACAGAGGTTTTGAGCACTACGCGGTGCCCTAAAACCCCTTAATGTGCCGTGTAAATGGCGCGCACGGCACATTAAGGGTTTGAGTTTATCTGAATTCAGGTTAAGTCAGAAAATTCAGAAGGAGAATGGGCTGGGTTCTGGGAAATTGGTGGTATCGCATCGCCACCAATGGTAAGATTAGCCGCGCGACTGCACCAAAAGTCGCACCTTCTTGCATCTCGACCGTCATTCATCGTCACCTCTTCTCAATCCAACGTATGAACAGCAAGCCTACGTGGCACCGCACGCCGTTTGCCGCTATTCCTGCTGGCCCTCTTATGAGCAGTGTTAGCCTAATACTTTTGGCAAGCTGTGGACGTCCCCAACCTACCCTGGTTCAGTGTAATCAGCTGACCCAGTTAGCCAACGATACAGTCGAAGACGTGCAAGTCATTGTGCGAACGAATGCCGCCCCTAATGCGACAGCTCTGACGCAGGTCTCTGAACGATTTGATCAGAGTAAGGAAGAGGTGGAAGCGCTGCAACTCTCAGACTCGCAGCTGCAAACCTATCAGCAGCAGTTTTTAACGATGTATACCGAAACCAGCCGCACGGCTCGCGAGTTGGCGATCGCCCTCGACCAACAAGCTTTTGAAGATGCCCGCGAAGCTCGAACCAAATTTCAAGCGGCCATCAGTCAAGAAAGCACCCTAGTGGAACAGGTCAACACCTATTGCGAACCACAGGCATGACGGGTTGAGCCGCCAGCGTTGCGCCCGTTCGGATGAGTTCTAACCGTTTGCCACCCGGCGTTTATTGAACACGCGATGAAACAGCCAGACCCAACTGAACAGCGTGTGGTACTGCCCAATGTCAGTTGGCGGCAATTTCAGGCGCTTCAACAGGAAGTAGAAGGCGAGACTCGCCTCACCTATTGGGGCGATCGCCTTGAGATGATGACGCCGCTGCCCGACCATCAGCGCTGCCGCAATTTGCTCGATTCATTGATTCAGCTCATTGCCGACGTGCGATCGCAATCTATACGGGCGATCGCTCCAGTGGTGCTGCTCGATTCCCATCAGCTGTGCGCCATCTCACCCGATGCGGTGTATTACCGAGATCCCCCACCTTTACCCAACGATCGCATAGATGTCATTCCTCAAATCGACATCGCCCAAACGCCCCCACCCAACTTGGTAATCGAGATATTTCTCAATGCCAGCAGCGTAGACAAATTTCCTATCTACGAAAGCTTCGGCATTGAAGAGGTCTGGCGCGGTCAGCTGCAGCCCCACCGCAACCAGCCGCTACAGCTGAAGATGGCGCTGCATCGCTTGCAAGACGATGGATACAGCCCTATCCCAGCGAGCGAACTCTTTCCTGCTGTCACCCCAGATGTGATTCAAAATTTTGTTCATCAAAGTGAAACCCTGAGTCTGGTCAAGGCGTTGACCTTGCTGCGCGCTTGGGCTGATGCAGTGTGACAGTTTATTTAAATTTGAGTCTCCAATGCTGGGGACAGGATAGTGCAACGGAACAACTGAAATTAGCTTTAGATCTACTACTGGAGAGATGTCGATACTTTACATTCCTTAATGTAATCTAAGGATTAACGCGTTCATTGAGGAAGTAGGTTCATGGCAGACGGTTTGTTTGGTCGGCGGCAATTGATTGCAGGCACCCTGGCTGCTGGATTCGCGATGGCAGTGCGCCCCATTGCAGCTGCGACGATCACTACTGATACCGATGGGCTGGTTACAGGTCAGGTCAATATCCCCGTGGCAGATGGAGAAATTCCGGCCTATCGCGCCATGCCCGAGTCTGGCAGCAACGTTCCGGTAGTGTTGGTCGTGCAAGAAATCTTTGGGGTGCATGAGCACATTCAGGATGTTTGCCGCCGTTTTGCTCAGTTGGGCTATCTGGCGATCGCCCCTGAGATGTTTTTTCGGCAAGGCGATGTCTCTCAGCTCACCAGTATTGATGAGATTCGTCCCATTGTGAACAAAGTGCCCGATACCCAGGTGCTGTCAGACTTAGATGCAGCGGTGCTATGGGCTGGCGCCAATGGGGGTGACACGGAGCGGCTAGGGATCACCGGATTTTGTTGGGGCGGTCGGATCACCTGGCTCTACACCGCACATAATTCTGGCGTCAAGGCGGGAGTCGCTTGGTATGGTCGTTTGGTAGGCGAGCCTACGCCGCTGCAGCCGACGACTCCTGTCGATGTAGCGGCATACCTTAAAGCGCCTGTGCTGGGGCTCTATGGCGGAGAAGACACGGGCATTCCGCTGACGACGGTAGAAGAAATGGAAGGGGCGATCGCCGCCGCTAATGGCGCATCTGAATTCGTGATATATCCCGATGCACCCCACGCGTTCCACGCGGATTATCGCCCCAGCTACCGCGAAGAGGCGGCTCAAGATGGCTGGGAGCGTTTGCAAGCCTGGTTCCGCCAAAATGGCGTGGCCTAGTGGATGGAGGGGCTGAGCCTGCGGCATTGAGGTTAATCGAACCTGCCGATGGCAAAGGCTCTAATGCATAACACAGCTCTAGGCACGAGCGTCTGTCTACTCCTACATCGCAGGAGTAGACAGACGTTTGCTTTTTTATAGCCTGAGTCTTCAATGCCGGGGGCAGGAAGGTGCATTAGCCCTGCATGAACACTTCTAACTGACGCGTCAGTCGATCGACCATCGTTTCATCAGTGCTGAGGGCTATTCGGGCCTCTGCTTCAATCCGCTTCACGGTTTCAGGGGCAAAGCCTAGCAGGTTGATCAGCTTCTGATACTCATCCGCTTCGTCGGCGTTAATGAGCGCTTCTTCGGGAGTGCGCGAGCTAGAGCTAATTACCTCATAGCCAAGTTGCAGTACCAGTTCCTTTTCGGCTGCTGTTTGCAGTTTGGGGATCAGTTCTTCTAGGGGAATGTTCTGCATCATGTAATCGCGCAGCTCTTGTCGAAGCGATTGCATTTGGGGTGCATCGGCAGCAAACATGCCGCTAAACCGGTCGAGCATCAGATCGACTTCTTCTTCGGCTAGGTTGCCGTCAGCCCACGCCATCGAGGCAACGATGCGCAGTATGTTCATTTGGCTAGGGCTGATGGATGGGGGCGGTGGGGTAGGGAGCGGCATGGATCAAAGTCCTCCAGATACAGTTGAGGGAGTGATACTGGCAAACCTACCACACCCCTTTCACAGAGCCCCGTTGCTCAACAAAATGTTCCAGAGTTGGTTACATCCTGTTACAACAAGCCGTTGCTCTGGCAGAGGTGAGTCTGTGAGTCTAGGCAAGCCTATGAATGCGAGGCCACCAAACCTGGGGATGCTTCGTACATAGCTGCGGTGCTCACATTCCATGAGCGGCGATCGCCCCCTTCTTCCTTTACTCCGATATCAAATCGTCAGGGACGATGCCAATCCAGCCCTTGAGCGCCGTGGCCTGGGCTTCTGTGGGGTGGTCGACAGGCACTAGTGTGTAGCTGGTGGGGCGCGGTTCGGCAAGCGTGAGGGATGCGGTGCGCAACTCATCTTGATGGAAAAAGGTGAGATGAAGGCGATCGCCCACGGCATAGTCTTTAAGGCGATCGCCCCACTGGTCTGTCGTCACCCGCAGCCCATCCAGCGCCAGTAGTTCATCACCAGCATCCAGCCCGGCCTGCTGTGCCGGTGAATCATATTCCACAAACTTTACGACATCGCGTCCCTGATCTTGCTTCAGCGTCAAGCCAGTAAACGGGGGCAGGTGGGCTGTCTCATCGGGCATGAGCGTTAGCCCAAAAGGTGCCAAGTATTCGTTAAAGGGCAATTCCTCAGTGGTGTGCAGATAGCGCTGGAAGAAGTGACGCAAATCGATGTCTGCGACCGACGTAATCACAGACTCCAGATCATCGGGCGTAAAACCGACCTCGTCTTTGCCAAAGCGCTGCCACATTTGCCGCATCACATCATCCATCGAGCGCTGATTCTGATGGCGATCGCGGATTAGTAGATCCAACAACAGCGTTACCATTTCTCCCTTTAGGTAGTACGACATCTGATTGTTGTCACTGTTGGCATCCCGCCGATAGAGCTTGATCCAGGCATCAAAGCTCGACTCACTCAAGGGTTGAACGGCGCGCCCCGGCGTGGTTATAAAGCGAGTGATTTCTTTGCCGAGTGCTTTGAGGTAGGTCGGAGCATTATAGATGCCCGCTCGCAGGGGAATGGCTAAGTCATAGTAACTGGTCGTGCCTTCGCTAAACCAAAGCGACGGCGTGTAGTTTTCCTGGTCGTAGTCAAATACTTCCAGCGCTTTGGGGCGAATTCGCTTGATGTTCCACAGGTGGAAGAACTCGTGTGCCACGAGCTGCATGAATCGGTGATAGCGATCGCCCGAGCGAAACGCAAACCGTGCATAGTTGAGGGTGCAGCTATCTTTGTGTTCTAGCCCACCAAAGCCCTGGGTAGACAGATGCAGCAAAAATAGATAGCGCTCATAGGGCAACCCGCCAAACAGCGCACTTTCCGTTTTGATAATTTGGCGCGTGTCTTCTAGCAGATGCTCTGGCTCGTAGTTGCCGCGCCCCCAAATCGCAAACTCATGCGGCTTTCCCAACACGTCAAAAGCATAGAGCTGATGCTCTCCCACTTCGACTGGGCAATCCACCAGGGTGTCAAAATCGGCAGCTTCAAAGATGCGAGCGTCAACTGCACTGGGCTTTGCTGTCTCAGGAGAAATCGCCCGTAGGGTGGTTGTAATCTGCCAGGTAGAGCGAGGAGGGACGACCTCTACCCGGAGTGGCAGGTGTTGATAACCCGGGATGTAAAAGAATAGCGCGGCCCCATTAAAGTAGCCGTGGGTTCCATCCAAATGGTTGGTGCGTACCGTGAGTTCGTTGGCATAAACGCGATAGCGAACGGTGAGGTCTGTTGATTCTCCAGGGTCTACTTGCCAATGGTTTTTGCTGAGCTTTGCCCACCGCAGCGGCGTTCCATCCGCTTCTGCCCCAAACTCTTGCACATGGCGAGCATACTCCCGCACCAAGTAAGATCCTGGCGTCCAGACGGGCATCTTCAGATCGAGCAAGGATGCGGAGTCACCCGACGGGGCTGCTGAGTGCCAGCCGGTGATCTGCAGCGTGACCTCAAACAGATGAGATTCAGGGTGCGGCATTGCCACGCGATAGTGCAACCCCACCTGGGTCTGTGGCTGAGGAGCAGAGGTTGGCTGCGTCGCTTGTGTCATAAACCCACCATAATTCGACAGAACTTTCATCCCCAGCTATTCCTATAGAATCTATAGGGCGTCAGCAGGGGATCGAATCTGGATTATAGATAATTTTCAATTGCTCTGCTGGATGCCGTCGATGGGGCAAGGGGCGATCGTCCTCAATCAGAGGCAGCAGTCAGAGGCAACAGCTGCTAAATTCGCCCGGCTAGATGCGCCAGTTGACGCAAATTCACCAAATCCACCACATGGTTTGCGGGATTGATTTGAATCCAGCCTTTGCTGTCTAATTTCTCCATGATTTTGGTGGCTTCTTCAGGGGTGATATCGCTCACATCCGCTAAATCTTTCATGGGAATGTTAAAGATCTCGATGGACTTGGCCTTGCGCTGGCCATAGTTTTCTGCCATTGACACCAGCACATTTGCCAGCTTAATGGCAGGCGGCTGGCGGCGCAGTTGAAAGCGGAAATTGGTTTGCCGAAGTCGGCGCACCATCAGTTGCAGCATGCGGTGGTGCAGTTGCGAGTCCTTAAACAGGGTTTGGATGAACCGCTGAGCCGAAATGCTAAACAGCTTGACTGATGACAGCGCCACCACATCGGTGGAGCGAGGCGACTCATCCAATATCGCCATTTCACCAAAGAAGTCGCCCTTTCCCAGCACGGCTAGCGTCACGACCGATTCTCCTGCGTGGCGGCGCACCTTTACCCAGCCGGATTCAATAAAGTAAACCGCGTTGCCCCAGGCATCCTCCATAAGCACGGCGCGTCCGGCAGGATAGTCGTGCTCTACCGCGTTCGTCATCACCCACTCCAGCGTCTCGGGACTGGCGGAGTTGAAGAGAGGAAAGAGTTCACTAAATGCGATGGTTTGCATGAAGAGCGCCGTGGGGTTGAAAGGGAACAGGGTTTCACGAGTTATTTATGTCTGGGCTGGAGTCATTAAGCGACGTAAGCGTACAGCAGCTACAACGACTCAACGGCAGTGGGGATGGAGGAAGACGATCGGAACAGTAGCCTAGTAAACGGTTTGATACCCTTAGAATACCCAGATTTTTCGAAAAATTCCTCAGAGAGGGTACCGTCTAACCCTTGTTAGGCCTGACCTAAGCTGATGTGACGACAAACTTTTAACGCTAAGAATATCATGGGCTTTCAGCGATTCGATAGGCTAACCCTGTGCAGAATCAATCGCGTGAACGGCCTGCTGAATGGGCGATCGCAGCGCTTCAATGTATTGGGGCCAACCAATCAGAATGGGCTGCTGATGGCTCAGGCTATCGGGATGAATCACATCGGGGCTAAACCGCAGCGGTGCTCCTTCCAGATCGCAGCACATCAGGCCCGCTGCACGGGCGATCGCCACCGGGCCACTGGTATCCCACAATTTGACCCGACGGTTTAGATATATATACAGACCGGCTCGGCCTAGCACCACGTCCATGACTTTGATGCCAAAGCTGCCAACAGTATCAAACTGCACTGGAGCAACCGAGGCAGGAACCCGCTGGGCGATCGCCCCACCATACCGTTGGTAGTCCTTCCCGCCGATCAAAACAGTGCAGGCGTCTTTTAAGCTGGGCAACGTCGGTTGTTGAAGGGGGGTAAAGGGGCGATCGCCCGCCGCCTCAAACACGCCAAACTCTTTACCGCCAAAATAGAGTTGATCGACCGCCGGAGCTCCCACCCACCCAGCCACAGGCTCGAAGTGATCAAGCAGCCCCACTAGGGTGGAATAGGATGGACGCTGCTGAATAAAGTCATCCGTTCCATCAATCGGATCAATCAACCATAGGAGGGTCGCTGCTGTAGAAAAGAGGCCAAACGACCTCGAATTTTCCTCCGAAATCACCGCATCTCCCGGAAACCACTCTGCCAACGCTGCTGAGATGCGTGCATCTAACGCCTGATCAACCGCTGTGACAAAATCATTTCTACCCTTCTCAAACACCTCAAATGGAACAGATCCCATTTCGCGAGCTTGCTGTCCGCACCCGACCAAGAGCTGGCGCATTTGCTCTAATTGGCTTTCAGAAAACCGCCCCATTACACGTGCCTCAGCCCTTCACCTTCGACCATACCTTAAAAGGGCAGGGCTTACGTCTGCCCCAATAGCAAGAACGCACAGCAGTCTCGCTCACTCAATACCCAACCCCCGCAAAAAGCGGGTTGACCCCGCTAGAGGCCAACCCGCTAATTGGGAACGCTCAGAGGAACTACTTCTGCAGCACCAACTTCACGTTTGCATTTTGCAGACCGGGGCGCTTTACTTCGGCCAGGGTCTTGTTCACCGCATACTTCTGGTTGATGGAATTGATTAGCTCAGTCTGGTTGTGCTTCTTAGCAACACCCCAGAGATCAGCAATCAAGTCGAACGAACCATCAGCATTGCGAGACCAGCCTAGGTCATATTCGCCTTCGAGCACAGCCACGATGTCAGAGCGAACGCGCTGACCATTGTAGCCGCGAACATCTGCTTCAGTCTTTACCGAAATACCCAGGTCGCGCAGAGACGACTTTAGGATCTCAGCATCGGTGATCTTGGTGCGCAGAGTGCTAAAGTGAGACATTTGGGATTTCCTCCTGTAGAGAAACTGAGAGAAACAACAACGTTTAGGGATTAGTGAACCGCCCAATCTAACCTTTGGAGGGCAAACAGAGACGGCATCGGTTTCTTAAACTGCTAGCTCATCGCTAGCCTTTCCTCCTGTTGGGAGCAGGAGTGAAAGCCTGTTAAAACTCCATTCGCTGATACTCAGCGACGGAGGCGGCGGCAGGTCTTGCACGTTGCCGGGCCCAATCGCGCAGGGCCGTGACCTGTTCGCTCATCGTCTTGGAGAGAGGCATGGTCGCCTTAATCGCCGCAATAATGTCGAGTTGCGTGAATTCGCGATCTTGGGCAAACGCTTCATACATAGCGGCGATAATCGCCTGCTCTATCTCTGCTCCAGAAAAACCATCACAGATACTCACCAGTTGCTCTAGATCGAAGCGGGTAATGTCTGTTCGGCGCTTCGTCAGGTGAATTCTGAAAATTTCGGTACGCTCTTGCTGGTTTGGCAAGTCAACAAAGAAGATCTCGTCGAAACGCCCTTTCCGCAAAAACTCGCCCGGTAGCCGCTCAACCCGGTTGGCGGTTGCCATCACAAATACCGGAGAAGACTTCTCCTGCATCCAGGTAAGAAACGAACCAAAGATGCGGCTGGATGTACCGCCATCGGAGTCAGCAGAACCCGATGTCCCAGCGAACGCCTTGTCAATTTCGTCAATAAATAGAATGGCTGGAGAGATGGACTCTGCGGTCTTCAGCGCATTGCGGAGATTCGCCTCTGAGCGCCCTACCATCGATCCGTCGTATACTCTGCCCATGTCTAATCGCAGCAGCGGCAGGCCCCATAGGCGCGACGTGGTTTTGGCAATCAGCGACTTTCCACAGCCCGGAACGCCTAGAATCAACATCCCCTTGGGCTGGGGCAGGCCGTATTCGCGGGCACGTTCGGTAAAGGCGTTAGAGCGCTGATGCAGCCAGTGCTTAAGTTCTTCAAGTCCACCGATAGAATCTAGAGTTTCGTCTTCTTCAATGAATTCAAGAATTCCGTTGCGGCGGATGAGCTGCTTCTTTTCTGAGAGGACGATATCAACTTCTTCTTCAGTCAGGCGATTTGCGGTGACGTAGGCTTTGCGATAGACCTTTTCAGCTTCATCGTGAGTCAACCCAAGAGTGGCTTTTAGCAGTTTTTCACGGGTTTCCGTGGTGATGCGGCGGCTGCGGGTGGTCTCAAGCTGATGCGTGAGCACTTCATTCAACTCTGCCATGTTGGGCAGGGGAAAATCGAGCACTACAACTTCTTTCTCTAGCTCGATGGGAATATTTTGCACTGGCGACATGAGAACGATGGTTTTTTGCGCCTCTTTGAAGCCGGCGATCGCATCTCTTAGCCAGCGTGTCACCGCCGGAGAATCAATAAACGGGTGCAAGTCCTTGAACACAAAAATGCCAGGCTCTTTCTGACGCACCACCCACTCAATTGCGGCTTCTGGAGAAACGGTGTTGTGCTGAGTGACGTTGCGAGGCTGGCCATACTCAACAATGCCATGGGTCACAGTCCACAAAAACACGCGCCGATTGGGCTTAACTTGGGCGATGCTTGCAACTGCCTGCTCTGCCCGCTCCTCCTCAGATGTTACGAGGTAGATCAGAGGATATTGCGCCTGTATCAGTATGCTTAATTCCTCTTTCATAATCGTTAGATCCTAAAGATGAGGCGTGCTAGGCGAATGAGTGACCAATGGGCTGAGCAAGAAGATGATTAAGGGCCGATGCTCAAACGTTATCTAAATAGCGTCTAGCTAATCACTACTTGCTAAGTACTAACTCCTGCTCACCGGAATAGTCCGTATCGGAGGAAACCGAATGGCTTGGAAGCTCAGCATCATCCAGAATTGCAGACTGTTTGGCGATGGGCTGAAGCTCTCCATCCCGAATTACGTAGGATGAGCTGCAGTCGGGGCAAGAATAAACCTGATGCGTATGGCCGTGGAATCCATCCACGGAATCTACCATTTCAGGATTATCAAGATAGAACCCGATAGCTTTCTGGGCGATCGCCGACATGGGTTCAGCATCTACTGCTGCCGCAATCTTGAGCTTGCGGTGCAAATCTGGCGGGAGATATAGCGTGACCTTTTGCTTGTCTTGCATAGAACGATTACACAACGAATACCCGGGTATGTCTGTTTACCATAGTTGGCTGCTCCGGGGGCTGTCAAGACAGCATGACGCTATGACGGCAATTTCGTTACATTGCTTTACGTTGCGTCCGCCATTAGCGATTGAGTCAAAGCGTTGCATTGCGTTTGTAGTGGGCAATTCGCCGAGTAATGAGGCCTCTTGTTGTCTTTGGGGTTGTCGTTGAGATGGAGCCCCTGTATTCAGTGGCCTGTGCTGAGGGTTGCTCGCGACACGCTAAAACTAAAGTAAGGCTGTTGTGCTAAAGCTGCTGAACGGGATAGGGGAATGGGCTGAGCAGGGGTAGACCGTTATCCGTGATGCGCTGGGGCAATGCATTCCCAAATCATTCAGCCCCTTCACGCGGGTGCACGCTCTCTATGAGGACTCTTGGCTAGGGCAGGGGAGCGGGTTGTAACGTTGTTGAATTAACGATGCGGTTGCACTTATGGGTTGGATGGGTCGATGCGTGGGACTGGTGATGCTGGGGTTGGTGGCCTGCACGCCAAGTGGAGTGGGGCGATCGCCCGATTGGGAAACCTACCGCAACGAGCGCTATGGGTTTGAGTTTCTTCACCCGAGCGACTGGGTCTCTGCGCCGTTAGTGGCAAACCAGGATGGGCAGCGGTTTAACGCACCCTACAGTTCAGAGGTGACAATTGTTGGCTGGGCCAGTCAGGACTCGTCTAGCGCGGTGCTACCGCTTGATGCTGCGGCTAGAGAGGGGACGATGACGCCTAATTTTGTGACCGAGCAGGGCTTGCAAGGACAATTGCGGGTAGACATCCGCCCCGATGTCAGCAGCATGCGGCTGACGCTGGTGCAAGATGATGTGGTGTATGTGTGGGAGGGGCGATCGCCCAGTCAAGAGATTGACGATTATTTCAATTTTTTTTACTTCATTGCACAGCACTATCGTGTGTTGCCCCCTGGCATCAGTTCAGGTAATTAACTCAACTAAGTCGAGAGCATTGGAGATAATATCCAAATCAATCAGAATTAAAGCCAGTTCGGCAAATTCCTAAAATCGTACCGTCGAAAGCGCATTAAACCAAGTTAACTTGACCAGCGATTGACCCAGACAAACGGGGAAACAGCAGTCCTTCACAAGGCTCCAGAAATACTAAAAGTCAGGCCGCTGCAAATTGCTGCAGCGGCCTGACTTTTAGCTTCTTTTTACAACCGTTGAGAACGCTAGGACAAGCCTGCGGTTTTGGCACCCCCGCGCTGCAGAGGTTTTGTCCCAACGCGCAACCATTGACCTTCACGTCAGGCCGGATCATTCAGCAGCGTAGCCCCAGACTCCAGTGCCTTACCTGGCGGAGCACATAAGCCTTGGGGCAGCCAAAGCAATCAAAACGCCATTCGCTCAAGCGTTCCTCACATAAGCGTTGGCTTAGAGCAGTTTTCCTTGTGGAACCCTAATAGAACAAAGGCTTCACAAGGAAAGCTATCCACTACTGCAAGGCGATCGCTAGGAGGCAAACTTGCGGATTTTGGCCTGCGCTTGCTCTGGGGGCATCACCACACGCTTTGCCAACCCTAGCACCTGCAAGGTGCGAATCACCCACCAAGTCGTGTCTAACTCCCACCACTGGTAGCCAGCAGGGGCCACATTGGGGAAGGTGTGGTGATTATTGTGCCAGCCTTCGCCATAGGCCAGAATAGCGGCCCACCAAAGGTTGCGAGAGTTATCGTCAGAGTCAAAAGTGCGGTAACCGAACATGTGGGTAGCCGAATTGATGAACCACGTGCAATGCCACAGCAGCACCGTTCTTAAGAAAATGCCGTAAATGACCCAAGACCAACCACCGATAGCTAGCAACGTCAAGCCCAGGGGAACTTGCAGTAGGCCAAAGTTGCGATCCAACCACCGATAATAGGGGTCGCGCGCCAGCTCAGGTGCATAGCGCTCATATACTTCTTTGTTAAAGGTTTGCTTCTGAGGGCAGACCATCCACAGCATGTGACTCCACCAAAAGCCGCGATTTGCCGAGTATGGGTCTTTCTCGTTATCTTCGGTAAAGGCGTGGTGAACCCGGTGCCCCGCAACCCAAAAGATCGGCCCGCCTTCTACGGCGAGGGCGCCAATGGTAACCAGAATATATTCCAGCCATTTAGGAACTTGAAAGCTCCGGTGGCTCAGCATCCGGTGGTAGCTCATGCAAATCCCAATACTGCCGGTGAGCCAGTGCAAGAAGATTGCTACTCCTAGTGCAGACCAGGAGAAAAACCAGGGTGCCATCAGTGCCAGAACGTGAAAAATGGCAAAGAAGAAAACATGATACGGACTGAGTGGTGGGCGCTTTGTCTCACCTATAGAAGTAGAGGGAACAGAACCTAAAGCCATAAACCTTCCTCACTGAATGCACTTACACATGCTACTGCGACTGACCCACCAGAAGTGAACACCAAAAGAC
>JBGTOF010000493.1:0-2279 GCA_041742695.1 Elainellales cyanobacterium
CCCCGATAGATGTAATCGCGGATGAACGAGGCCCGCGAACACTGGGTGTTGCGGCAGCGGTAGCGCTGCTTGCCTTCGTCACTTTTGCCATTGTTGACAACATCCGAGGTGTGACAAGTGGGGCAGCAAATGGGTTCGAGAACCATGTGCAGAGGGTGGGTAGCAAGACTGTTCTATTCTGTCGCAAAACACAGGTCTAGAACATTACCCAGTTTCTCTTGCAGCAATTTGGTTACAGTAAGAAAGTTATTGCCGTACTTCAATGCAATCTTTAACTAGACTTGTTGTGCTTTTGTCCCTGCTACAGGGCTGTACCTACTCTCAGTCTTTCATCGCTATAAATGATTCGCCAAAGTCATCAGAGGTATCCCATGTGGCTGCAAACCCCGATCATTCTCAGGAGATTGAATTTAAGCTGAGCGAATATCAATGGCAACACCGCATCCTGCTGGTCTTTGCTCCCTCAGCTGATTCATCTTCGTATCGTCAACAGATGCAAGTATGGCAGACAGACGCGGCAGGAACCGGCGATCGCAACCTGAAATTAGTACAGATTTTGGGAACCGGAGAGAGCCAGGTGGATGGGCGAGCGCTCAGTTCAGCATCGGTGGACAGGCTGAGACAACAGTTTGGGATTACCCCTGAAAAGTTTGCCGTGATTCTGGTGGGTAAGGATGGCACGGAGAAGCAACGAAGCCAAACTCCAATTGATTTAGCAATGCTGTTCCGCACGATCGATGCGATGCCCATGCGTCAGCAGGAGATGCGCTCCCGTCTGTAGTGTGCAGTAAGAGGGGTTCGTTCGCCTTCGCTGTTCACCTCTGATGCGCTGTGGCACTTGCTAATAGCTTTACGCTTTGCCCTTCAAACTGTCAAAAACGGGTTGAATCCGTGTTTACGTTAGTGGTGGTTGATGCAGAATCGATCAAGAGGGCGATCGCTATCCTGGATCAGATTGAGCGGGAATTGAGCCAGTGGTATGGCGATCGGCGGTTAGCGATGTAAAGTAGCAATCATGAGTTTTGCCCAAGGGCAAGCGTCAAGAGTTACTTAATAGTGTTTGAATTTGTGGATATTTTTTGCAATTCTTCTAGCGTTAATCTCTATTTCTTTAATGAATTAGTTCTTATACATTTTCAAATTCATGTATCACAATCAAGCATCTCTCTCAATGAATAGATAGATTTTTCACAATCTTCTGTATGATCAAACATTTCCATGCCGGAATGCCGGTAGGCGAAGGGCAGCCAGAAGGCGCGGGTCGCGGTGGCCGCTTTCTCTTTGCCGCTGTAGGTGTCGTGGATCAGCCAGGAGTAGGTGATGCCATTGGGGGATGTGCGATCCGGCTCAAAGATGAATCGCACCCGGCTTTTGCCGGTTCCAGACTTAATTTCGCTAGGTCTTCGAGGCATGCCCAAATTATCGAAAGTTAAAGAGAACGCGAGGTCGCTCAGCAGTCGGGTAGAGCCTTCTCAATTGCGCCAATTCTATCTCAGGTGCTGAGATAGTGCTGGATGGACTGGTGCCGATTCATCAATATTGGAACGAGGGCGGGTCTAATGCTGACTTTCGAGCGTAAGTGCTTCACAGTAGCCCGCCATCACCTTCAGATATTAGTAGGCAGGAGATGATCCAATTTCATCCGGTCTAGGTACCGCTCTTCAATGATTTTGCTTGAATTACCCACCCAGCGAGCAATGGTGGTTGAGGAATGGCCCTGTAACGCTTGTAGGGTAATAAACGTATCGCGGCAGTTGTAGGGCGTCATTTTGATGCCCTCTTTCATCGACAGCCTCAAGGCACTCAAAATGGCTGTCCACCCCCGGTCTCGAAAGTTGCTGGCGGTCATAGAGTGGCCTTTGGGTGACGGAAAGACTAAGGCTTCGGGATCTGGGTTCTCAGGCCGAATGGACTGCAAGAGTGCTTTCAAATTATTGGGGCAGGTAAACCAGCGCTTGACCGCTGTTTTATCCTCTTTGCGTCTGACCTTACGTCCTGAGATTTCAACGATGCTTTCATGAAAATGCACTCGGCTGCAATCGGGTAGCACACTACCCCAGCGCGACCCAATCGCCTCGCAAGGGCGGCACCCCGTCCAGAACAAGAACTTGACGAAGGGCGCATAGTGCCGGTAGTCAGTGCCTGGTCGGCTGTCGTTGACGAAGGCCGCAATGATGCGATGGCCCTTGGGCCTCTTTGACCATCGCGCTCCTCAACAGTAAATGCCACAGGCGGTGGCGCTTTCGATTGAAGCATGTCCAGGTACATGCCCGAAAAAG
>JBGTOF010000470.1:0-28642 GCA_041742695.1 Elainellales cyanobacterium
GTAAGGATATCGTCACGAGAATCATCGGGCTGTGTTCGCCGCTCTGAAATCTCATCGTAGATGATCTGGTCAATTTGTTGTCGTTTACGGACAAAGTTGCCCCAAGGGCTCAGTGGCCCTAAATCTTGACGGAGGATTGGAAAATAGAGGAGGCTGACGCTCAAGGGATTACTCATTTCATTGAGCATGGCTCCCAGAAGTTTCTCTAATTGCTGATAGCGGGGTCCCTCGGCTAGACCAAACACAGCCCCCAGGATCGCTCGCATGGAAATAGCTTGCATAGCCTCCTGAACTGAGAAGGATTTACCAACAGTCCATTCGCGTATTACATCCTCAGTAATGTTGCCTATAAGTTGTCCGTAGGAACGCATCCGTTCGCCATGAAATGGGGGCATCATCAGCTGACGCATCCTGCGGTGGCGATCGCCACTTAACCCAATCACAGATTGCGTTCCTAGAAATGGTTCAAATAGACCGTTCAGCTCACCAGGAGCATCAAACATCTTTGAATCATCGCTAGTCAGAATAGTTTGCAGGGCTTGAGGATGACTGAAGAAGACGACGGGAGCGAATTTCTCACCCAGCATTACCGTGAAGCAGTCGCCATAATCATGGGTACAGCTACGCATAAATGAAAATGGCCTGGTAATCCAGTAAAACATTTGCCAAATTGCCGGATTTTTTGGCCCATTGGGGAGTGACATAGCAGTTACCTAACTACAGATTTGCTTTCTTCATCACAAAAAAGCTGATATTTCAGAATGCGACTAGTGTTGTGTCAGCACTAAGAATTAGGGTGGACGTGCTCTGAAACTTCTGCTTGATAAGCCTTTTGAAAGGCGGCAGCCCTACAATTAAGCTTTGACACTGTACTAGGTGCGCCTAAAACTTGTTGGATCGCTCCAGTGTGCCTATAGTCTCCCTATGGGTTAGATAGGCAGACTATCCGCTAGCTAATTACCCTCAGAGGGCGGATAAACGGCGAATAATCTGCATAATAGCCCCATGAATGATGGATAGGCAGCAAAGATCCGCATATTTTCCAGTTAAAGAAATAGATTCTTCCACTACCCGCTCAGTATGAAATTATTCCTCCTCATTGCAGGCATTTTGGTGCTTTTAGACACCCCTGCTGTAGCGGAACTGAATGCTGCCTCAGCCGGTTGGTTGCGCTCAGAAGTTTTTGGGCTGCGATCGCGTGAAAGTGAGGGTTTGTGCGGTATTGTGCTGAGAGAATTGGTGTTTTCGGAGTAGATGCATGGTCAATACGCCCTTAATCCTGGGTTTGCTAGTCGTTGGCTCGATCACAGGTGTGTTGTCGGGACTGCTGGGCATTGGGGGCGGGTTGGTGATGGTGCCTGTGTTGACCATGCTCGGCATTCCGCTGGTGCAGGCTACTGCAACTAGCTTGGTCGCTGTGTTTATGAGTGCTGTATCGGGCAGCATTCGCAATCTGCAAGCGGGGGAGTTGAACTGGCGCGTGTCGCTGACGCTGGCATTGTTTGGCATAGTGACGGCGCAGTTGGGCGCATGGCTGGGCGATCGCGCACCCGATGGTCTACTGTCGCTTGCCTTTGCCGCACTGCTGCTGATCACCATCTACCTGATGGCACTCAAAAAATCTCTGGTGCAAAAACAGGCGCGGGCGCAGTTGGTGGATGCGGCTAACGTTGAAGCTGAGGTGGCATCCAGATCCGCATTTGAAACTACTCCCACTGCTGCGGCAGCAGAAACGCTGCCCTCATCCCCTCCGTCAAGTCAGCCAAGTCAGCCAGTTTTTGCGCTGCTGCCTGTGGCCCAGATTGGGCTGTTGGCCGGTCTGCTGTCGGGCTTGTTTGGGGTGGGTGGCGGTGTGGTGATGGTGCCACTGCAAATGCTGATGCTGGGGGAAGGGATTAAATCAGCGGTGCGCACGAGTTTGGGGGCCATTGTGGCGATCGCCATTTCGGCATTAGCCCAACACGCATGGAACGGCAATGTGCTCTGGATTCCTGGCATTGCGCTAGGGCTGGGGGGCGTTGTGGGGGCGCAACTGGGCACGCGAATTCTGCCCAAGCTACCCGATGGTTCGGTCAATGCCTTATTCCGAGGATTCTTGATTGTGTTATCGGTTTATATGGTGCTACGGGGCATTCGGCTGTTGGGGTGAGGCGATCGCCCTACCCCGCTCTAGTTCTCCACTAAGTTATTAAGTTAGCAATTGGGCGCAGGCGCTATGCAACCTCTCAGCGCATTACTCAGCTGTTGCCGGGAATGCAGACCCTAGCACCCCTTCCCCAACAGGCGGGACAACAGCCTGCCAACCTCTGCGGGCCCTATTGGGTTGCGCTGTGGCTGCGATCGCGCCAGTACGACATTATGCTGGAGCAAGTGGCTCAGCAGGCGATGGTTCGGCGCTTCCATCTCCAACGTTGCAACTTGCCGCTGCGCAGGTGCTTGCAGCGTGGTGCTAAGAAGTGGGAGAAAGGGCGATCGCTACGCCTTGGTGTTATCTCTCGTGTCTAACGCTTCGAGAACCAGTATCTCAATCAGCACACTAACCGATCGCTTATCTTTCTCAGCGATTACCGCTAAGCGTTGTTTGAGTTCTTGAGGAAGGTATACGGTAATTCTGGCCTTATCTGTAGCCACACATTTTGAGGCGCTAATGGGAATCTTGAAGATTTTAGAGCCTCACTCTGTTTTCATGGTAACGTTACTGTAGCGTTAAACATGACTACTATGAGGTTTTAATGGTTGTACTCTCGGATGATGAGGTTGCGTTGTTGCGATCGCTCCTCGTAACGCTGCGCGGCATCAAAGTCCGCGATATCGACAAAGCATTGGTCATTCTGGCGAAGGCTGATAAACGAGCAAAACCATAGCTGTGCTTACTAACTGTGCCGACTAAGCCCTGGCACTGGCGAGGCATCGCTGGCTCTCTGTTGCATAACTGTTACAAAGCGTTTGATCCACCGATAATCAACAAAGGGCTCTAATGCTGAGGCATCAACGGCTCTACCCATTCAGATAGGGCTTCTATGCCGCACGGTTCTGCCCTGTGGAAGACGAGAGTGACTAAGATTTCCGCATACACTACCGGTCTGTCCAATTCCTTTTTTAGAGAGGTAGTTATGAGAAATCACGTATTTCATGCGGTTAATGCGCTTAGGGCGATCGCCAAGCGGCTTACCGTGCTGATGGTGAGCGTCGTTATGCTGTTCAACCTCACCCAAACTGCAGCGATGGCGGCACCTAGCTCCGACACAGAATCGCAGCTTGAGGCCTCAGACGTCACCAAGCCTATGGATGAGGCAAGCTATAGTGCCGCCAAAGAAGACCGCCGACAATGGCAACGCAAAGTCTCTGCGATTAAAGAAGAGCAGGACAATGCACCCACCACGCTGCGCGAAAAGCTCAACGTAGATGAACTCTCCAAAGGATATGACCCTGAGCGAGAAGCAGAGAAGCGGGCTGTTCCCACTCCGTAGAGGTGGTGTTGAGCAATTGACGCTAAAAAAATCTCTCATCCGCTGTAGGGGTACTGTGGCAGGGGCGATCGCTCCTCGCCCAACATCGGCAGGGTTAGGTCAAGACATGGCCCTAGCCCGCCGCATCAAGGTTAACTTCCACCGTCATCCCTGCATGGCGTAACCGCTCAGCTAGCACAGACCCCAGCCCAGTGGCTGGGGTTAAAACGCCCCCTCGCGCAGCCCCTCCTGGCAGTGCATCAGCCTGTAAGGCCAGACCCAAAGCCGACTCACACAAAAATTTAACCGTCGCCCGATTGCCCGGATCGCCCTCGTCACGAATCACCCCGCGCACCTTGCGTCCATCTGTAGCAGTGCCCACCAGCTCGCAACAGAACCAGCCGTTGTTCATGGTTTGCTCAGAGGGGCCGCTGCCAGGCTGGGGCAAAAGCGATTGCAGGAGCGATCGCACCTGAGGCTGCTGCACTGTACCCATAAACAGCCCCAGTCCTGCGGTCACCCCCGTGGCTTTCGCCCAAGAGAACGGGTCATCAAATTTTAGATATTCCTGATAGGTAAAGCCGGAACCATAAGGCTCTTGCCATTGGTCATAGAGTGCCGCACTGCGACGCACGACTCGAGTGTTGACGGGGCCCATAAAGAACGGGGCGACCCAAGTGTTCAGTTCCGCATCAAAGGAGGGGGCATTGGGGTCGCGATTGCGTTCCACCTCCGCAGACGAATGCAAGGGGCTAGGGTTCAGCAGAAAGGGATCTTTAACTTGCTGGCTTGCCTCAGAATCGTAGAGGTTGAATGCAGAGGCCAGCGTCCCGCCGTTGAACCCACCCTCTGCTTGAAAATAGGCGGTGACGCGGTTACACGCGACGCCCAATGCGTGCCGCATATACTGCACCACCAAATACGTGCCGAGATCGGACGGCACTGAATCAAAGCCACAGCTTGGAATAATGCGCGTGCCCTCAGCCGCAGCTTGAGTATGGTAGCGATCGATTAGGGATCTGACCCAGGGTGTTTCGCCAGTGATATCGACATAGTGGGTTTTGTGGCGCACACAGGCATCGACGAGGGCATCGCCATAAAGGGCAAAGGGGCCAGCCGTGGTGAGCAATACGCGCGTTTGAGCGGCGATCGCATCCACAGCCTGTTGATCCTGGCTATCTGCAACCAGCACATCCACAGAAACCCCCACCTTATAGCAAACGGCGGCTAACTTTTCGCGGTTTCGTCCGGCGATCGCCCACCGCACCTGATCAGGCGCCACATGGCGGGCGAAGTATTGCACAGTTTGCTTGCCCACAAACCCGCTGGCACCATAGAGAACAACATCATAGGCACGCTCAGACATGGCAGTGACCCTCCTCACAATAAGAGTTACAGAACACACAGGGCTACAAGCGACTAAGCGCTAAAAGACACCCAGAGCCAGCGGATCTCAACGGTATAGTGAACACTGTAGCGAAGTCGTCTGTAAAATAGCCGCTTAACCCAGCACGGGGGACAACGGGCGATCGCCTGTAAACGAATGACTAGGGCAGTCGAATGACGGTTGAACATTAGGCATTGGCCGTGAAGATGCGCGGTTTCCTTACGTTAGGCTGTCGCTCCTCAGGCCATTATTTGGGACTACCCAGTTAGATAGGTGTTCACAAAGACCGTCTGTGAAACACTGTTTACAGTTATCAGGATGTCGGACTGCTTGAGTCAGTTCTGAGGCTAATTGCAGTTTACGAAGAGGATTTATGGCGACCTATCTGGTCACAGGGGCAAATCGGGGCATTGGCTACGAGTATTGCCGACAACTGCAGGCACGGGGCGATCGGGCGATCGCCGCTTGCCGCACCCTCTCTGAAGAATTGCAGCAGCTTAACATCCAGATTGAAGATGGCATCGACATCACCTCCGATGCATCGGTCGCAGACTTACGAAAGCGGCTCGGGGATACAGATCTCGATGTGCTGATCAACAACGCTGGCATTCTAGAGCGCGTCACACTAGACGACCTAGATTTTGATAGCATTCGGCAACAGTTTGAGGTAAATGCGTTGGGACCGTTGCGTGTGACTCAAGCGCTAATGCCGTTGCTCAAGCCCGGTGCGAAGGTGGTGATGATGACGAGCCGCATGGGGTCGATTGAAGACAATACATCGGGCGGCTCCTACGGCTATCGCATGTCGAAGGTAGCGCTGTCCATGGCAGGCAAGTCCTTATCGCATGACCTCAAATCCCGCGAAATCGCCGTCGCCATTCTGCACCCTGGCATGGTGCAAACCCGCATGACGAATTTTGCGTCGGGTGGCATTACACCAGAGGACTCCGTAACGGGATTGCTGGCACGAATTGACGAGTTGACGCTAGAGAACACCGGCACCTTTTGGCATGCCAAAGGCGACGTTTTGCCGTGGTAAAACGTCGCTCCTGACATGATGCAATCGGCGATCGCATCAATGCATCTGTCCGCCATCCCCCTATCGATTCTGAGCTAGGCATCGCGTATGCTAATCTCAGCGTTAGTTTTTTTAGTGCGATCGCCCATGGGTAGTCAATCAACCGCCAAGACCATTTTTCTGCTCGCGTCCATGGTGGGCTGGCTTATCGTGGGGGCAGCGCTGATGTACCTTTTCCCTCTAGTTGCCGATTGGCTTGTCTCATCCGACCTAACCCATGTGTGGATGGAGACCCTAGGGCGCAGCGGCTATAACCCTTCCCTGGCTTGGGTTGGCGGTGGTACTGCTTTTGCTCTCACTGTGTTGGGCAATGTGATTTGGTATCAGCAGTTTGACGGGCGGATTTAAGGCAAATGCATCACGTCTCGACGCTAATACACTTCCATATATTCCTAGCGTTCCCAGTCGGTGACATGGGCATGGAATCGGTCTAGCTCAAACTGCTTGACGGTAGCGATCGCATTTCCGCATCCGCATTCAACGCCTCGCGGTTGAGTCAGTGACACTAGAGCAATTGCTGGCGGATGCCAAACACCAAGCCGCTGCCGTCGCGCCGATCGCCCATCACCTCATGCATCAGTTTTTGCAGGTGCGGTCGGTTGCAGGTGCGACGCCTATCCCTTGGTCTAGTGGAATAGAGAGGCCGAGCCCTAACCCCAGCGACTGAGCCTAGCAACTCGCGCAAGCTGGCATAAGTTAGTTGACCCTTCCTAAGCCCTAAACCCTTACGGCAGTTCGGCAACTGATCGGTTCCAACCCCACACGATTGATAGAGGATTGATCCACTGATAGAGGATTGATCCTCTATCAATTTCCAGTAGGGTGCTAGAGGGGGGCGATCGTTCGTCTCGCCCCCCTCTAGCCTGCATACTCTTAAGGATTCCGATACGATGCTCAATCTTTCTGCTCTGCCGATTCAAGCGACGCTGCTAACTTGCCTGGTGGTGGCAGCAATCGCCGTCTATGTTCCGTTTTTGGTGGTGGCCTATGGGCGGCTGCAGGTTGGGATGGAGGCGATCGCCCAACCCCGAGCTATATTCGACAAGCTGCCTCCCTATGCCCAGCGTGCCACCTGGGCTCACCAAAACGCCTTTGAAGCATTTGTGCTGTTCACAGCAGCGGTGCTGATGGCTTACGTCACTCAGCTCACCAGCCCCATCGCGGCCGGGGCAGCGATCGCCCATGTCTCAGCGCGGCTACTTTACCCGCTGTTCTACGTGCTCAACATTCCCATCGGGCGATCGCTCATGTTTGTCATAGGGTCACTTTCTACGGCTACGCTGATGGGCTTAAGCCTAATGCGAGTCTATGGAGGATGAGCGATCGCTCTGCATGTGCCGAACTAGTATTGGATGGGGATATCTTGGGGGAACAGGGGCGTCAATGGCTTCGCCGTGAGTGCGCCTATTGTCTGCCCTGTGCTCTATTATGATCACGGTCGCACTGCAAAACGCTGAGGCCGCTAGAGGGTTTATTCCTTAAGGTTGGGGCGATCGACCTTGCTGTAATTGGGATGAACGGCTGACGCAAGTGCGAGAGAACCCGATGGTCTGACTTCCCCCAACATCATAGATTTTTTATGACTACCAGGGTCAGATGCAAACGCGGACAATTTTGGACGGTCGCGGAATCGGCCCAGAGATTGGAGCCCATCACTGAGGTCAGCACCGCAATTCGAGCAATAGAGTCGTTTAGGCCCACCTGATCAATATCAAAACCACAACCATATAGTGTTCAACTGAGTAAAGCTATGGCTAGTTTTTCATTTGACATCGTTAGCGACTTTGACCGTCAGGAGTTGGTTAATGCGCTTGACCAAACGACCCGAGAACTTCAAAGTCGCTACGATTTAAAAGATACGAATACCTCCCTTGAACTGGGAGAGGATCAGATCACCATTCATTCTGCCAGTGATTTCACGCTGCAAGCGGTGCATACGCTGTTGCAAACCAAAGCCGCAAAGCGCAACCTATCTCTCAAAATCTTTGAGTTTGGCAAAGTTGAATCGGCTAGCGGCAACCGAGTGCGACAAGAAGTGACCCTTAAACGCGGCCTCAATGCTGAGCAAGCGAAGCAAATCTCTAAGCTGATTCGCGACGAGTTCAAGAAAGTACAGCCTTCAATTCAGGGCGATGCGGTGCGGGTGTCGGCAAAGTCCAAAGACGATCTGCAAGTCGTGATTCAGCGCTTAAAGCAGGAAGAGTTCCCTGTGGCGCTGCAGTTTACGAACTATCGCTAGCCCTGTCGCTAAGACGCCATCGCGGGCATCTGATCCAGATAGACGCGCTCTACATCAATCTTTGACAGAATGGTGATGCCGTTGACTTCTACTCCGCTGGCGCCGTCAGCCTGGAGGGCGATCGCCACCACTTGGTGCAGCATAGTCTGGTTGGGAAACCGACCCTGAATGGTGACGATAGCGCCGCGCTGCGCCACCCTAAGGGCAGCCACATCGCGGGCGATCGCACTATGGCTTAGCAGCATTGCCACTCGCTTGGCGAGACCCTGGTGGTCGTGGTCGCCGTTGAGACCAATGCGCTCTGGCGGAATGCTGAGAAGAGCGTTTACGGGCGATCGCTGTGGCCAACGAGCCTGCGGCTTGACGGTGGTTGCAACGGCATAACTAAAGGGATACGAAACAAACGAAGAAGAAGGTAAATGCATAGTCCTGGATCTCAACAAGCTGCACGACGGAATCATTAACCGTTGACACTGCCCTAACCCTCTGCACGAAGGCAGATGCTAGAACCAGCGCAACCATTGCTCTGAGCTGTGAGTCGATCAATCAGGGAAGGGAACATATCCAACACGAGGTTCATGGAATGAAACGAAGTGTTGACTGTTTTTGGAAGCACAGGGGCGATCGCCGAGTGCAGCAGAGCATCTCTGGCTAGTGCGAACCCGCTAGAGCGCCATTCAAAGAGCAATGACCAGAGGCCACATTCGGAAGAGACGGGAATTTACCGAGGAAGTTCCTGCCGTTGTACTGGCTTCTCCGTAAAATCCACGATGGGTCGGTTGAGTTAAACAGTGAGGAGCATAAAGGCGTTAAACCCATCCCCCAACCCTGTTTGACTCAAAGCCCTCCGAAGCTAGCGACTGCCTCTGCTAACAGGGCGAGTCCGTATCAGGAGAAGTGCGGAATGCACTGTCAGCATTATTGCGTAAATACCGAGATGAATCAAGCATTGGATGTACGTTTTTTTACAAATAGTTCTTTTGGCATAGAACGCCGAATCTGATTGAGTGCAACCCCATAAGAATGGCCGGGATATGAACTATACATACAGTCCCTATGGGGTTTGTTTCGGATAACGGGCAAGGGTTTGGGCGATCGCTCCCATACGCCGCTGTTGATCCGCTACAATGCCCTGCGTGGTATTGCCGAGGCCCGGTGCATTCCACTGCTGCGTGCTGGGATCTAGGTATGCGTAGGTGCGAGCCCAGAGAACTGCATCAGCGCCCTCAAGTCCCTGCTGGCGAGCCTCGACTAGGCGGTCGATATAGCCGCCAGCGCTCAGTGCAGCCTCAGGAGATTGGTTGGCCAGATCAATGCCGTTGAGCAATTCTTCTGGAGTGAGGGTGAGACCGTGGGTTGTGGCGATCGCCCGCAGGTCTTGGGCTTGGTGGTGCAAGCGAGCGAGCTGTGCCTGATCTGCCGCTTCGGGCGAGGCCGCACCATGCTGATAGGAAAACGTGCCCAGATTCCATCGCCCGTTTCCTGAATCCCAATGGCCAGCAAATGCCCAGGTTTTTGCCCCGTCGGGCATGCGGGTGCCTTCTGCGCTGCCTACGGCGATCGCCACAACCGACTCACTGCCCCCCGCAAACAGGCGATGCAGGCCTGCATCTGGATGTGGCCCAGGAGAGCCCTTAGAATAACCCGGGGGCTGACGAATCGCCACAGGTGCCAGATCAAACCCTAGAATGCCGCTCAGTGTGTGAATGAACTGCGGTAAATCAGATTGAGGTAAATCAGAGGGCGATGCGGATAGCGAGGTCGGAGGTGCAGGGGCATTGGCGATGGGCGGTGGCGGCGGCAGAGGATCAACCACATCGACATGACCCAAGGGGGCGGCGGCTGCCTCTGGCGGCAAGGCCGGAGGCACTGACTCAACGGCAACAGGGTCAACTGGAGCAACTGTGGCTGAGGCGGGCACAGGCGGCAAGTCTAGGCTGAGGGCGATCGCCTCTGCCGCTAAGCTGCGGCTGCCTAACCCCAGCCAACTCACTAGCATCAGGGCACCAAGGATTTGGACTCTCTGCCACCGGCGTAGCAGGGCAAGAAAAACAAACATGGCAATGGCATCGCTGCGTTGCAACGGTGAGATGGAATCGCAGAGGATTACGTGACGAGGGTAGGGTGGGAAGAAGGGTAGAGCGGTAGAACGAGGCCGGAACTTAAGGACGAGTGAGCGTTTGGTCAAGCAGGCTGAGGGAGGGTTCCACCAGCGCCCACGTGCCATCGGGCTGCTTGCGCAAGGCCGCAAAGTGGAGCGATCTCCCGGTGCCAATCACCTCCCCCTGACGCACAGCACCTATCTTGGGCTGCTGCAAGCCACAGAGACGCAGCAGATAGGCTGGCAGTTCTCGGCTAGAAAACAATACACATGTGCTGGGTTGCCCCTGCTGCACCTGCCCATCAAACGGAGCCATCACCGCGCCACCCCGCAAATTCAGCGACACATCCCCAATGCCGCCCGTCACCATATAGCCTGCGACGTTTCGCCCGGGCTGTAGCGGCCACGATTGATGAATGTGAATTTGTCGCGGCGACGCTGGCGGTAAGGCACTGCATCCGGCCAAGAGAAGGGCGATCGCCCCCAGCCAACCGGCAGAGCCGCGGCGAGAAGAACCCTCAAGGGCAGAGCCGCAACGGGTAGGGTCGTGTGGAACAAACTGCCTAATGCTGAAACACAAACGAGTAGCCGGCATATTCATCTCCTTCATACAGCACCACAAACCAGGTTTGGGGGTCAAAGGCTAGGGGATACGCTTCTCGCTCGGCCATTACCCCCTGCCGCACTTCTACACTGGGCAACCGACAGTATGGCTCGCGGATAACCAAACGCACGGATTCCTTGCGATCGCGCTCAGGAATGGTCAATAGCTGCGATAGCGCCTCCCGAGACAGCACTGCATCAGCCTGCACCACCTCACGGCACACATTGCTCACCGCGCCGCCAGAGGGTAGGCGATGGCGCGAATCGGCCAGCAGTGCCAGCAGGGTTAGCATAAAGCCCCCCGCCAGCAGATAGCGGACGGGATTAACAGCCAAGCCCTGGGGTGGTCGAGATGCAGGTCGATAGGATGATCTATGGGGCTTCATCTCGGCTTCCTCCAGACGACAGAACCAAGCACGACAGCACAATCAATAACCAAGCTGCTCCTAAAATAACGCTCATAGCCATCCTCCAAGTAGTAGACCCATTGCCGCTAAAATCAACCGATATCCCAACAGCACGCTGAGCTGCGGAGCCAATGCCGCTAGACCCAGGGCTAATGCGGCTGGCAACAGCAACAGCCCCGCCACAAGACCCCACAGCCCCGGAGCCACCACAAGCACTAAATCGGCGGCCAGTCGCATTGCTGCAAACCCTGCCAACCAGGCGATCGCTTCTGCCGTCGCTGCGAACACGCCCGGCGGTGGCTGCAACCCCCGCTGCAACTGACGCCACACCGGGCGGCGAGATGAGGAATAGCGCTTTGAAGCAGCAGATCGACCAACGGAACTTTGATATTGCATACTAGTACGCATGTACTTTCTCTGACTGCGTACAATTGTACTATAAAACCTCCTACTTGGGAGGTAGGGGCAGGCAGATAAGACCTAATAATTGCGGTCAGTGCAGTTGATTGCGGTCAGACCTCGTCAAAACGCGCCATACTGCGCTCCTTTCTCATAAAATCAACAGCAGTCAATGTGTAGGGGTCTGTGTTGCAATGAAATCTCTAGCCCAGCGGGTGGCGCCTCTGACGCCCTACCTCTTTCTGGCTCCAGCGCTGCTGGTGTTGGGGTTGACGGTGCTTTATCCTACGGTGCAAGCCATTGGGCTCAGCCTGACCGAATATGGCTATGACATTACCCAACCACCGCAGTGGGTAGGGTTCGCAAATTTTCAGAGACTGGCGGGCGATCGCACCTTTTGGCAAACCCTCCGTAACACGCTGCTCTATCTGGTGGGCGTAGTGCCGCTGCTAGTGCTGCTGCCGCTGCTGCTGGCGATTTTAGTCAATCGTTGGTTGCCTGGGGTGCGCTGGTTTCGCGCGGCCTACTACACGCCAGTGGTGGTGTCGATGGTGGTGGCGGGCATTGCCTGGCGCTGGCTCTATGCCGAAAACGGCTTGCTCAATCAGATCATCATTGGCTTGGGCATTGCCACCGAAGGCGTTCCCTGGCTAACCAGTCCGCGGCTTGCACTGCTGAGCGTTATGGTAGTCACCATTTGGAAGGGCTTGGGCTATTACATGGTGATTTATCTGGCCGGTTTGCAGGCTATTCCTGCAGATTTGTATGAGGCTGCCGCCATTGACGGCTCGGATGGTTGGCAACGGCATTGGGACATTACGATTCCCATGATGCGACCCTATGTGCTGCTGGTGGCCGTGATCTCTGCGATTTCTGCAACCAAGGTGTTTGAAGAAGTATTTGTGATGACGCAGGGTGGCCCCCGAAATAGTTCTAAAACCATTGTGTATTACGTGTATGAGCAGGCGTTTCAAAATCTAGAAATCAGCTATGCCTGCACCATTGGCTTGGTCTTGTTTTTGATTATTCTGGCCCTTTCTGCATTACGGCTCTCCCTCAGCCAAGCAACCGATGCGCTAAATTAGGTCACGATGCAAAAATCGATGCATGTTTGGTGATCTCCCGATAATTTTAAGTGATGTAACTTCTGAAATGAGGGCGATCGCAATCCAAACCTGCCCATCTGCTGCCTCCAATGGCAATGTGATGCAGTCCTGCAATTGAGCGCCAGGCCAGTCAGATACTAGCCTTGCAATCCCCTCTTAAATGCTCGTCACGGCTGGCTAGATCTCTCCAAATTTCAGCAAGCGGTGCAGCAAGATTTTCCGCAGCCCAAGCGAGAATCTTTAGAACCCAAAAATCGCTACACGCCTTGCTCCTAGGTCGCTTCAGTTTTTTCTATGTCCAAATGTATATAGGATGTTGGGCGCATCTATCCCTCTTGATGGATGCTCCAGCCTCGGCGCTTTTGTAAGATTCACACAGTCTAAATCATCGACCGCTAATGCATTGTATGTGCGATCGCTGAGATGCACTAAGTTAACGGGTTTTAGATATTTGCGTTCGGAGTATTTGCGATGATTCGTTATTCAGTTTTAATGGTTGAACCTGCCGTGGATGCAGTTCAAGGAGGGGCATCGAGCGTATTAATGCTTGTCTTTGGAGTGGGTTTTGTTGCTGCGGTGGTGTTAGGTTCTATCGCTTGGTATAACTCGAAGCGACCTGCAGGTTGGGAAGGCAAAGAGCGCCCGGATATTGTTCCCAAAGTTGATAAGTAAGCGCAGTATTATCTAATGTTGAGATGAGTTTCTGAATCGTTGATGCGGCTCTCCATTGCATCCCTGTTTCAGGCTTATGTTGTATCAGTTTACAAGGATAAAATTCATGAGTAACGACCGTAGCATTGACCGCGACACCTATGATCGCGGCATTATCCCAGCTGAAACCGCTGCGCGCAAAGAGCGCGAGGGCGAAAACTATAAGCAAGATATCGATAAAAATGAAAGCATGGATACGACAGCAGGCTCAACCGTAGATGGCGAAGGGTTAGCCAACAACTATGCTATTGAGCCTGAGATGTATTACGAAACGCCTGGCGACTTGCGAGAGAAAGAGGCGGCAGAGGCCGCTGAGCGCAAGGCTGAACAGGCAGAAGTGAATGATAATGACGAGGAGGGAAAGCTAACGAACCAGGAAGATAGTCGATCCAAGGGACCGGGCATCATCTAGTTGGTAGATTACAACCGATAGCCAAAGGGCGATCGCCCTTTCACTCCGCTTCTATTTCGCTTACCTCTGAAACACATTGGGCTTTGTACAAGGCGTACAGAGCCTAATTTTTTTGCTGAATGGCTGGCTAAATTGATGATCATCACGCGAATGGCCCAGTACTTTCCTGATGCGGTATTTTTTGCAGAAACGTTGCATCGACAGATAGCGCTCACCATTGATGATGCGCCGACTCAGACAGCGAGCGGGGCCTCTACCTGCGATATTGTGGGGGCGATCGCCCACTATAATAAAACGGTGCCAGAGGGCGATCAAGCCCAAGCCACCTTCTTTGTTTTGGGGCAGCACCTAGAGGCACAGCCCCATCTGCTCGCAGAATTGCTGGCCCACGGGCATGAAATCGGTAACCACGGCTGGTCAGATCTTAAGGATGTGCGGCTGTCTGCTCCTAGCTTTGCCAAACGATTGCAGCAGACACACCAACGCATTCTGCAGGAGGTCTCTACGCCGCTGCGCTGGTATCGCCCGAGCTATGGATTCTACAAGTCATCCATGGTAGCGACGCTGCGGCAAATGCCGGGATACTATCCCCAGTTTGTCCTAGCGTCAATGCTGCCGCTGGATGCCCGGCGAGTGACCCAACATCCCCGTCTTACGGCAGCCTATCTAGCACGGTGTGCATTTCCTGGCGCAATCTTGCTGCTACACGACGGCACGAGCGATCGCGCCTACCATACTGCACAAACCTTGCGCCTGCTGCTGCCCGCCTTGCACCGACAGGGCTATCGCATCACCACCCTGTCGGCGCTGATGTTCCCGTTGCCTCACCACCTTGGCTCACCTCAGTTCGGATTAAGACGGGTTTAAGAGTTTCCTAAACTTAGGTTGGCTAATGAGGCAAGCATTCCACGACAAGGGCGTAACAATCGGGGCAAGGCTGGTGCAGGATGACAGATGATCGCAATAAAAGCTTAAAAAATCTGCCTGCGGCCTACAGATCCTGTATGGTGCGAATGGCTTAGATAGGCTGGCCTGATTGCCAGTTCGGTACTGTTCATTTCTGCTAGAGCATCTCTATGACGCCAATCCGCATTCCCCCTGGCCCTGGTCAAGAATCTGTTTGGGATTATCCCCGTCCGCCTCGCCGAGAAGATACGCCCCGACGGATTCAAATTTTCTTTAATGGCGAAACCATTGCCGACACAACCCGCGCCAAGCGTGTTCTCGAAACCAGCCATCCCCCGACATACTACTTACCCCCCGACGATGTCTGCATGGCGTTTCTCAGCCGCACCAGCCGCACCAGCTTTTGCGAGTGGAAAGGCATAGCTGCGTACTACACGCTAACGGTGGGCGATCGCACACTGCCCGATATCGCTTGGGGATACCCTGATCCCACCCCTAGCTTTTCCACTCTCAAAGATCATTTAGCCTTTTATGCTGCCCCTATGGATAGGTGCTTGGTGGATGGTGAGATCGTTACACCTCAACCCGGTGGCTTTTATGGCGGCTGGGTCACGCCAGATATTGTCGGCCCGTTCAAGGGTGAGCCTGGCACCTGGGGTTGGTAATCACTCAGGATTGGCGGATGACTGAGACGCGAGGGTTTATTGTTCTACAGTGCGGGAAAACGGGCGATCGTCCTACCCTTCAAGCCGATTTTTCCGCTTGAATGCTGGCCAGTTCAGCTAGCAAGACAGTCAATACAAACCGGCTTAAGCCGCTCTCGCTGCGAAGGGTCTAGGCCATTATTTGCTCTTAGATAGCGGTTCATCATTTAAATTTTGAGATCTTTGAGCAACGTAAGTTTGGGATATGCCCGAGTCTTTGTCGTGCCGTGCGCGACACCCTCTTAACCCAAACTAAAGACTACCTACAGCAAGAGATTCAACCTGAGCTGAGTTGAACAGAGTTTGGGTTTATTCCAAATTCATATTGCTGCGTGCCATCTTACTCGTTCAGTTATTAGAAGATAACAGTACCCATCTGAGTACTGTCATTTGGCTAATGATTGGCCAAGATAAATCATGTGACTCGTTGTGTAACTCTCAAACAATAAAGGTTCCACAACAGTGCTCACTCTAACTAGCTCGGCAGGTGCAATAATCCGGCAAGAAACATGTGGATTTGCATAATAGTCCTATCTGGAGCCGATAGCTACACTAGCAGCCGTCTACTCCCCAAATCGTAAGAACTTCCATCTAGTACCGAATCCTGAATAGGTATAGATCAGCTCCAAAACAGCATCTTGGCTAACGTCTACATCGTTCAAAGGCATCGTATTTACCCTAACGTTGCGCCTCATGCTCAGTAGCCTCAGTACAACAAAAAACGTTTGGATCTAAGTAACTCATTGTATGGCAAGAATTATTTTGCGCAGCATTCGTTGCCCTCAACTCTCTAATACAGAATCATTAACTGTTCTACCCGTCTTTACCGGGCGACCATTTCGCTATCCCAATAGTCAGCTTGCCTGGGTAACGCTAACGGGGCCAGGCTGGGTAAACTTTGCTTCTCTGTCCAATTCTGGAGGGAATAATCCCAGAATTAATGTGCAATCACCCATTGTCTCTCCGATGGATTTATATGCCAACGCCCAAATTCAAAATCAGCTTCCTCTATTTACTAGCCATCCTCAAAACGGGCATTGGAATCAGTTAGGAGCGCGCCAATTTAACTTTATCGCTGTGGATGGAACAGTGTCGAATCTGTCACTTACACCCCAAATTGATACGAATATCGTTGCCACGCCACAGATGCTCTCGGCCCCATTGCCCATAGTGCTGGTAGCGAACTTCTTCTTTCTCTTAATTGAGTCAATTCAAGGCATCTTTATCAATATTGCAATCACGCTTGGCAGTATTTTACGACTCATAACTCACCCTAGAGATTTCGTGGAAATTGAGGGCGATCGCCCTACTAACAGTCAACCTGACAGCGTTCAGTCTGAATCTAACCAGTCAGACATCCCATCTTCGCTGGATGAAAAAGAGCCAGAAGACTGAGTCAAAAAACAGGCTGCTAAAAGCTTGCATAGCTTGGATGACTAATTCTTAAAAGGACATCAATTATGGCCTACGAACTTAGACTCATGAGGATCAAGTGCCACAATATTCCAGAGGCGGTAAAGGTTTATGCTTCCTATGGCAATAAAGTCTTTTCTCAGGGTGGAAACCGCATCGTAATAAGACTTTTTAGAAACCAGAATATTACTTTTGAGTCACCTGAGCCAAAAATTCAATACTCAGAATCGTCCAATTTATATCTATTTAAGACTAGCACGAGTGTACATCAGGGCTTGGCGTTGTTTGCAAGCTCAAGCATTCTTTTAACAACTAGTCTAAATTCGTCTGTATTCCCAATCGATCATAGTTTTGCCATGCATCTTGAAGCGCCCGACGATACTATTTCTAGTGGCTCTTGTACTGTGCATTGCAAGATCTTCATGGCGTCTTCTAATATGGCTCATATAGGAGCCTTAGTTTAACAGCATTCGGAGTTTTGATATTAAATAAAATCACCGACCAAAACTCCAAGATTTTGATAAATTTCGCAAGCTGGTCTTGATAGAATAAATGGACTAAATCCTTGATGACTTCTATACAAAGCTTGGTCTTTTACAGCATGCTTGATATTTGAAGGAGCGTCGTAGAAAAGATGATTTCTCGACCTAGAATTGCCTTGCTCCACTGTGTTATGCAGTGCCTTATAGCACAGACACTAGTTGCAGCTCCTGTACCTGATGCTTCAATGGGGAGTGAATCCTCACAAGTGCAGATAGATTCAGACAACATCTACCGCATTGAAGGTGGAGCAATACGCGACTCTAATCTATTTCATAGCTTCCAAGAGTTCAGAGTTGGCATCGGTGAGCAGGTGTATTTCAGCCCAGATGCTAGTATTCAAGCCATTTTTGCTCGTGTAACCGGCGATCGCCGGGCTGAAATTCGTGGTCTATTGGGCATAGAGGGCAATGCCGACTTATTTCTAATTAGTCCATATGGCATTTTTTTTGGAGGCAATTCAAGCATAGATGTGGAAGGAGCCTTTACTGCCACGACAGCGGATGCAGTTGAGTTCCACAATTCAGGATTATTCTCCTCTCTCAATCCATCACCCCCTTCAAGATTGCTGACTGTTGATCCCAGTGCATTTCTATTTTCCCATTCTCAAGTTTCACCCATCGTAATTAATAACAGCACTCTCTTGTTAAGTGCCAGAGAAAATCCCGAGATGGGAAATTTTCAGTTACTAGGTGGTGACATTCAGCTAATCAATGTGACCTTGCAAACTCGGGGAAGAGATGTTCATTTGGCGGGTATTGCAGAAGCCGGTCAGGTGGCATTTATTCCTCAAGCATCGCCTTCTCCCTTTGGGCTGCCAACTAATATTCAACATGCCCATATATCTATTCTTGACACCGCCATTTTGACAGTAGGTGTTCAACAGTCTGGTGACATATCTATGACTGGCGATAGCATTGTGCTCAACTCCTCAGGATTGATTGCACCCTCATCTACAAGCAGCGGCAATGTTTATCTCAGTGCATCTGGGTCGATTTTAGTAGATCGTAGTTTTATTAATGCTCGTGGTGCAGGCCCTAGTGCAGCAGGAGAGATTATTGTGTCGGCAGGCGGTCAGGTTTCACTTAACGAAACAGGTATTTTGTCTAGCAATGTAGCAGGCCCTGCAGGTAAAATTCAACTCCTTAGCGGGGACTCAATTCTGTTAGCTCAGAATAGTAGTTTGACGGCTCAGTCGCTAGGAAGCGGTACCGCTGGCAGCATCACAATTCAGGCAGCAGATGCGGTGCGTTTGCTCAGTTCTGCGATTGAAGTATCTGGAGTAGGGTTGCCCGAAGCGGAAGGGCAGGCCGGAGCGGTTGATCTTACTGCCGAAAATTTGACGCTAGACCAACGGTCGCAGATTACAGCAACGACCGAAGATGCCTTGGGCGGCAGCATTAATCTTGCGGTTCGCGATGCGGTGCTGTTGCGAAATGGCAGCTTAATCTCGACCCAAGGCCGAGGCGATAGGGGAATGGGCAATGCAGGCAATATTACGATCAGCACCCAGTTTGTGTTGGCTGTTCCTGCCGAAAACAGCGATATTTTCTCGACGGCAGAGGACGGAGATGGGGGCGAAATTCAAATTAATTTGAATGGGGGTGGAATTTTTGGGTTTGTAATTGGCGAAGACCCTTCTCCCCTGAGCGATATTTCTACCCGGTCTCGCCGGGGGGTGGATGGCGAGATTCGGATTGCGGGGTTTGAGACGGGCGATCGCGGCTTAATTGAGTTACCGCAGGATCGAGTAGATGTCTCTCGCTTAATTGCAGAAGGGTGTGGAGACGCAGGGGCGATCGCCCGTCAATCTGAGTTGGTCAACACCGGGCGCGGGGGTGTGCCGCCTCAGCCAGACGATGTGCAGAGCTTGAATACAGTGATCGTGGACTGGGCCGAGCCGCCGTCAGCATCTACTGCATGGGAGGCTCATCAGACTGCCGTGTTGCGATCGCCGACTCCTGCTCTGATTGCCGAAGCGCAAGGGTGGCGCATCACCCCGGCAGGAGCGGTCGAGCTGGTAGTCATGGAATCGAGAGCCGCATCCCACGGCGCACGGGTGGCCTGTGGCGATCGCCCTTCGTCGTCCTGATTCTCCTTGAAGAATCCTAAAGACTTTCTAAAAAAGTAGCGAAAGTTACAATTTATTAGGCACGATCAAAGGTGTAACCCAGCCTCACGCTCCACTGTTTAGGCTGGTGTTTGGAGGAGTTTGTATGACGATTTCATTGCTGTCTGATGCCAATCAGCGACTTGAGAAAGCGCTGCAATACGTCACAATCGACGACGATGTAGCAACCCGGTTGCACTATCCCAAAGCCAGCCTGGTTGTCTCCATTCCTGTACGGATGGATGACGGGACGCTGCGGGTATTTCAGGGATATCGCGTGCGCTATGACGACAGCCGTGGCCCGACCAAAGGCGGCGTGCGCTACCACCCTAGTGTCTCTCTGGATGAAGTGCAGTCCCTGGCGTTTTGGATGACGTTTAAATGCGCCGTGCTGAACCTGCCCTTTGGCGGCGCCAAGGGCGGCATTACGCTGAACCCTAAAGAGCTTTCGAAGTTTGAGCTAGAGCGGCTGACACGGGGCTATGTCGATGCGATCGCCGACTTCATCGGCCCAGATATCGACATCCCCGCACCCGACGTGTATACCAACCCAATGGTGATGGGCTGGATGATGGACCAGTACAACATCATTCGCCGCAAGCTTGTGCCCGCCGTGGTCACGGGCAAGCCCATCACGATGGGCGGCAGTTTGGGCCGTGAGACGGCCACAGCAATGGGCGCATTTTTTGTGATGCAGCGAGCATTGCCCTGGCTGGGGCGCACACCTGCCGAAACCACGGTGGCCGTGCAGGGATTTGGCAACGCCGGAGCCATCATTGCGGAGCTGCTCTACCATGCGGGGTATCGAGTGGTGGCCGTCAGCGACTCAAAGGGCGGGGTTTATGCGCCTCAAGGGTTGGATATCCCCAGTGTGCGGCAGATTAAGAACGCCAATCAAGAGATTAAAGCGGTGTATTGCACGGGCACAGTATGCAGCGATGTGGATCACGAGGTGATCTCGAATGAGCAACTGCTAGAACTTGATGTCGATGTGCTGGTGCCCGCCGCGCTAGAAAACCAAATTACCCCCTCTAATGCGCACCATATCCGCGCTCCGTTTATTTTTGAGGTAGCTAATGGCCCGATTACCTCCGACGCTGATCAAATTTTGGAGGATCGGGGCATTCAGGTGTTTCCCGATATTTTGGTAAACGCGGGCGGTGTGACGGTGAGCTATTTCGAATGGGTTCAAAACCGCAGCGGTCTCTATTGGTCGTTAGAAGAGGTAAACGGGCGGCTAGAAACGTCTATGAACCGAGAAACGGATAACATTTGGGCGATCGCCAAAGATTTGCATACCTCGCTCCGCACGGCCGCCTATGTCCATGCCCTTAACCGCCTTGGCGACGCCATCAAAGCCAAAGGCACCCGAGATTTCTACATGAATTGATGCGGTTGGATTGGTGCTTAAGATTTCAGGCCAAATCCAAAACCTATACCCTGGTTAACCGTCAATCTGTAGGCGCGAATAGTTTGCTCTGCCAGTCGAGGGTAACGAGCGGGCACCAGCGGTATGATAGATAACTATATAACTTGGAATGTTAATCGACAGAATGAAGGCTTCAGCCACTAAAGCAAGAGCTGAAACCCTTGGCTTCTCCTTCTAAAAACAGCTAACCTTCCAAGTCGTGTAACTAACCGAAACACACCAATACCCTATGACTCAGGCTGCTATGAACTCACAGGCTGAAACGATTGCCGACATCGATCGCCAGCTTTCTAATCGCTTTATTGAGCTCGATCCGAGTGGGTATTTCATTATCTATCTCGACCGTGAGGAAGGGTTGATCTGCGCCAAACATTTTTCAAACGTGATTGACGATCGCGGGTTAGCGGTTGACCCAGACACTGGCAAGCCTATTCCCGCTAGGGGCAAGGTCGATCGCACAGCGGTGCAGATATTCACCGCCAGAACAGCAAAGGAACTGTGCATCAAGATTTTTGAAACTGCTAAACCCTGTCCGGTGAGCCAGCTTGACCACGCGGCCTATTTGGGGCGCGAGTTTTTAAGAGCAGAGCAGGCGTTGATTGTGAACGATGAGTATGTGCAGGATTGAACCGTTGTCGTGAGTCGTTACTCCGGCGATCGCACCTAAATATAGGCGCTACATTACATAATGTTGCCAAGCATCACGTTTATGAAACGGAGCGATCGCCCCCTGCGAACAGGTGCTACCTTAATCAGTAAGGCACTGGTGAGCCGCACCCCACGACCCCCACACTCGGTCAATTGCGCTCACTCAAACTCTCGAATCTAAGCCCGTGCCTCCTGCTTAGGATTCACCCATCGTGTCTGAACTTTATATTGCCATCTGCTATTTACCAGAAGAGTTTCGTCTGATTTTGTCGGTTTAGCGCTCAACAAAAACGGCAAATCGTTTGAAATCTATCTTCAATTTAATCGCTTTTTGAAGCGGCTCGCTGAGGCAAATAATAGGAATCAGGTTGCACAGGGTATGGTAAACCACTAGCTTGACAACACCACTTCGTTTTCGTCTAGTAAACCCATCTCAATTCTCAGTTCAAATCGAATCCAAAGAAAATCCAGCTCATAATTGAATATCTTCTTCAGGGTCTGGCAATTGCCAGACCCTTTGCCATGGTTAGACAGAAAAAGTGTTGGGCAGGGCTTTGTCCTGCACGACTATTGAACAAATTTCTTCAAGTAGGCGCGCGCTGAGTGCTACTCAAAGGGATCTAGAAGTGGATTGCCTGCTTTTAACTTCTACGGCAGAACCTAGCCAGTAGCTACGTTACTGCTAGAAAAGCAAAACGTGAAAATACCTATTGCTGAGAGTGATCGCCACCAGACCCAGAGCCCACCGGAACTGGTTTGGGAGCAGCCAACGCCAGAATGTGATAGCAGGATGGAGTTTCATCACCCAACAGATCGTTGATGCGATCACGAATGCGGATGTGCAAATCTTGAATGGTGTCGTTAAAGTCGTGCTCTACGCTAAGCACGGCAGTTTGCATTTGGTAGTTGGTTCCGTAGTGGGCCACAAAGTAGGTGTAGCGGTTTGCGGCGGGTGCGTCTAGAACAAAATCCTTCATGGTTGAGCTCCTGTTTGGAGATGGGGCGGACGTTAGTGCTGATGCTGCAAGGCCAGAGTCGTAAAGGCCAATAAACTGAAGCGATGGGATTGCAGAAAGCCTTTCTGTCTTGATGGTGCCTAGTGAGCATCTATTAATCCATACATTCAGGTTTCACCCAATTATGTACAAATCCATCAAACTTTATAGACTTTTCATGTCTAAGGATAGGCGCATATTGATATTGAGATCTCAGTAAAAGCCTCTTTTTTCTCAAGGCTGCTGCTACTGAGGCTCTGCGCCATGTCAGTGTATGCTTCTGATCCTAATATTGCTTTCTGTTAACATTGTGCCGCGCTGAGAGAGGCTATAGCGTCCACCAAGTGGGTGATTAACGCGGGTGATTGCCTGAAATAATTCGGGTGAGAGATTAGGGCTGGATGGCGACTTTGAGGACGGTGCGATCGCCCATATCCCGAAAGGCTTGCTCTAAGTCTTTGAGAGGGCGGCGATCGCTCACCAGCAACTCTAGCGGCACCCGGCGGCTGGCAATCAGCGCCAGCGCCTCGCGCACAAAGTAAGGCGTATTATGAAACACGCCTTTAAGCGTTAGCTCGCTGTAATGCAACGGGTCTGTGTTGACGGTGATGGTCGTGTCGCGAGGGCAACCGCCAAACAGGTTGATCGTGGCACCTGGACGAGCACAGGCGATCGCCTGTTCCCACACAGCGGGAATGCCCGTGGCCTCAATCGCCACATCTGCACCCCAGCCGTCGGTTAGAGACTTCACCTGCGTGGGCACATCATCGATCTGGCGATAGTTGAAAGTTTTCGCGGCGCCCAAGGCTTCTCCAATGCGCAGGCGGGCATCCCGTCCGCCAAACAAGAGAACCGTTGGCGCTGGTTCTAGCGTGCCTATGCCACCCGCACCATACCCTTGCGCCAGCGCTGCCACAAACATTAATCCAATAGCCCCATCGCCCAATACGACCACGCGATCGCCCGGCTTCACCTGGGATCGCGCAATGCCGTGCAGCACACAGGCGAGTGGTTCCGTCATGGCCGCCAGCTCATCGGGCAGGTCTTCAGGGATGGACAGCAGATTGTGCTGCACAATCGGGGCGGGGATTCGGAGATATTGGGCAAAGGTGCCGTTGTTAAAGCATAGGTGAGTGCAAAGGGAAAACTCGTGCCGCTGGCAAAAGAAGCAGGTGCCACAGGGGGCAGAATTATTGGCAACGATGCGATCGCCCACCTGCCAGCCTGTCACGCCATCGCCTACTACGGCAACGATCCCAGCGGCTTCATGCCCGAACGGAGTGGGCAGCGTTAGCATTTTGGCATGGCCCCCTCGTCGCCAGACTTTTAGATCCGTGCCGCAGGTGGTTGCCGTAGTCACCTGCATGATCACTTCTCCAGCTGCAGGCGCTGGCTCTGCGACCTGTTCTAAGCGCAAATCTTCTTGTCCATACAGCAGTGCTGCCAGCATCGTTGAGTTCCTCGTCTCAGGCTCACGAATTATAACGGTAGTGCCCATGCAAACCCTATCTCAAATTCAAACAGCGATTCCGCTTTAGCCGCTGTGGCTGTCAAATAGAGATGCGGAGTATCTTACAAGCTTTACAGCACGCCCGTGGCAACCTGCTGGGTGTCTCTAGCAGTTGAGCGATCGCCGCAATCAGCAGCATGGCAACCGCCAGCCCAAGCACCTGGGCATTGGCTGGGCTTTCACCATCTATATATAGATATTGAAAGATATAGATATTGAAAGCACAACGACTCCCACACACCGTATGGAAGTCGTTGCAGTTCGTTCGTTGTATCCAGAACACCCAATGCCCCAGGAACGGGTTAGTATTCCGGCACGGATGGATCGACTTCACGACTCCAGGCCAGGATGCCACCCTTGACGTTGGTGCCTTCGACCCCCGCGTCTTTGAGCAGGCTAAGCGCCTTTGCCGACCGCATACCCGACTTGCAATGCACCACAAGGCGGTGCCCGTTCATCGCGTCTTTGACCTGAGCCACGCCATCGCCGTTCTCGATGTCAGGCAAGGGAATCAACACCGACCCGGGAATTTTGCCAATCTCGTACTCATGGGGATTGCGCACATCCACCAAGACAAAATCATCTGCACCGCTGTCAAGGAGCTGCTTCAGCTCTACAACGGTCATCTCGGGTGCGGCAGCTTGCTCCTGGGCTTCGGCAGCTTGCGCTTGGGGAATGCCACAGAACTCTTCGTAATCGATCAGGGTTTCGATCACCGGACGCTCAGGATTGGGGCGCAGCTTCAGTTCTCGGAACTTCATATTGAGGGAATCGTAGAGCAGCAGCCGCCCGCTGAGGGTTTCCCCAGCGCCCAAAATAATCTTGACGGTTTCGGTTGCCTGAATGGTGCCGATGATCCCCGGTAAAATGCCGAGCACCCCGCCCTCTGCGCAAGAGGGCACCAATCCCGGCGGGGGCGGTTCGGGATAGAGGTCGCGATAGTTGGGGCCATCCTGGTAGTTAAACACGGTGGCTTGCCCCTCAAACCGGAAGATGGAGCCGTAAACATTGGGCTTGCCGGTTAGCACACAGGCGTCGTTGACCAAGTAGCGCGTGGGAAAGTTATCGGTGCCATCCACCACAATGTCGTAGGGGGCGAACAGGTCGAGGGCGTTTTCTGACGACAGCCGCGTTTCGTAGAGGTCAACCTGGCAGTAGGGGTTGATTTCTAAAATGCGGGCTTTGGCAGACTCAATTTTGGGCTTGCCCACCCAAGAGGTGCCGTGGATCACCTGCCGTTGCAGGTTGGAGGTGTCTACCACGTCAAAATCAACAATGCCAATGCGTCCGACGCCAGCGGCAGCAAGATAGAGCAGAAGCGGCGATCCCAGTCCGCCGGTGCCAATGCACAAAACGCTGGCGGCCTTGAGCCGCTTTTGCCCCTCTACCCCTACTTCTGGCAGAATCAGGTGGCGAGAGTAGCGCTCGTAATCGTCTTTCGTGAGCTGGATGTCATCCAGATTAGGGTTCAGCATGGTCTGTGTGTAGGATCTGTCTAGGATGGATGGGGCTAGGGTGCTCGGCTGACTGGGCAACGGCGATCGGGTTGGCGTGTGCTCAACGAAACGCCCCGTCAGCAAAGGACTTGAGAAGATAGGAGAGATCGATCAGCGGTTAGCTCAAGTCTTCAGTGAGGGGCTGGAGGGCTTCGGGCTGAAACTGGTGCTGATCATCTAGACTCCAGCATAGTAAATCTTGGGCGCTGCCTTGCAGCACCGAGACAATTATGTAGGAATAATCGACCCAGGCAAAGGTGCGATCGCACTCTGAGGGCACGGCTGGATGGTTGGGATGAGAATGATACACACCAATCATATCAAGTTGGCGATCGCGCCCATAGCGCTGAGCCGTCAGCAAATCGCGGGGATCAATCCAATAGCGGCGAGTTTTGTCCAATGAAGCCGCGATTGACGATGCTGAGGGTGCAGCAGTTTCTATGTCAGTGGTCTCTACGTCATGGGGCTCTGCGTCCTGGGTCTTTACGTCATTGGCGATCGCCCGACTGTCGGGCCGGTAGTCTTGCACCGCATCGACTGACCAGCGGTTGTTGGCGCGCCATAGCTCTACCACCGTGCGAGACTGGGTGGCGCGGTTAAGGTGACCCAGGAGCAGTCCACAGCACTCGTTGGGATAAATTTGCTCCGCGTGGATGCGGATGTCGGTTAGGTGTTGGGACAAAACGTGCAGCGTCATTGCAGGGGCATGGGCAATTCGGGTGGGGCGATCGCTCTCATCTTCCCATGCATCCTGCGAATCGCGCTTTCAAAATGCTGCCTTAGGTCAGTCCTGTGGATTCTGCTGATTCAGTCGCTCTAGCAGGGCAGGTGGCCCAATATCGCTGATGTCATAGCCATGGGGATAGCTGCGGATAGCTTGATCAACAAAAAAGTCGGGCGATTGCCGAGGTGGAAGATAGCGCTGAACTTGACTGCGGAGGATAAGGAGCGATCGCACGAGCTGCGGCAAGGGTGCAGGCGCAGGCGTCCAGCCCAAGGCGGTGAGCATCGGTGCATCCAGCAAGGCGGGGATCGCAGGGTTGATGAGCGATCGCACACCGGGCGGAAACCAGCTCAACAGCATGCGGCGAGTGGCATTGGCCACCTGCTGATTGGAGTTTGCAAAGCGAAAGTGCTGTTGCTCATACTCACGGTTAAAGTGATCCAGATCTTCATAGGTCGAGGGCAGGTCGTGGATGCCCATCTGCTGCCCAATCACTCGCCAGAAGTAGAAGCACGCCTGCATTTCGGTGGGGGTGAGCGATCGCCAGCCATACCGCTCGCACCAGCGAATGGGCTCCAGCACAAAGGTCGAGAGCACGTAGCAATAGTCGTCGTTGCGAATGAGAAAATGGCGATGAATGGCATTCATCCGCTGGAGTGCTGCTTGCCCGCGGGAACTGTGATAGCCCCACTTAAATAATTCCGACACCACAATGCCGGTATCGTCATAGCGCTTTTGGGCATGGTGGCGAAACTCCCCCGTGCGGTTTAGGAGATCGGCAACGCTAGGGATGCAAAACGTTCGCAGCAACGCCAACTCGAGCGATCGCGTCATGTCCCACGGAAACTCATAGCCTGCCAGCCAATGGCAAATTTCTAAGTAGTCGCGTTGGGGATCAAGCTGCTGCTGCCGCTGAAGTATGGCGTTGCGGTTGGGGATCATACGGTCTCGCTTACGCCACCGCTTCTACCGCTTCTAAAGAAGGCGAAGCCGTCAGGCTCTCGCTTGATGATTCAGACTCGACGGGATTCACTGAATGTGCAGACTCCCCGTTCATCCCATGCCCCGCCCCATCCGATAGCTCAGCCGGGACGCCGTCGGTCGCTAAAGAGGGCATTTTGCCGCCTTTTTGCAGCAGATTGCTGACCATGCTGAACATCGCGTTGACTTTTCGGGTGCGCCACGCATCAATCTGTGACTCCACGTCAGGATAGGGGAGGTAGCGCTCAAGGGCCTCGCGCAGGTAGTTAGCGTGACCGGTTTCATCCTGCGCCACGCTCAATAACCCCTTGCGCAGACTAACGCTGGTGGGATCGCTGTCTAGCACCGTTGCCATCCGCACAAAATCTTTGCTGGCGTCGAGTTCTAAAATATAAGTGCTGGCAAAAAATACCACCCAGTCGATCGTCTGAGGGCTGAGCTGTTCGGGTGTGTAATCGCTGAAGTAGGCCTCAAAAAAAGGGCTGCGGCGACGCTCGTCAGGCGCACCCTCTGCTGTTGTTTTGGGCACGTTTTTTAGGTCGATGGCCTGCTTATCGAGCTGCTTAAGTGCATGGGCAAAGATCTGGCCGTGGCGGCGTTCATCTTGGGCGTGTTTGGCTAGCTTGTCTGCCAGCCAGCGATCGCCCTCTTGCTCGGCGCGATCGCGCAGGGCTTCGAGAAAGGGGACAGAACCTGATTCTGCCAATTGCAGACCTGCCAGCATATTGGGGCGCGTTTTGCGATCGCGTAGGTTGGCCGCTGTCACATAGGCCACCGCACCAGAACCGAGCAAATGGAGCGCTTGCGTTAAAAGATTCATAGGGGACTGAGGAAGGTGAGGGGGCAAGGTGCCTGCATCGCCCAGAGGCCATGCGTTTGCTTCTACATTATGGATGCGTTGCCCAAAATATGCTGCACCGGCTCGGGTTCCCCTGTATGCCTTCACACTTACTGCTGTTGCGGGCTTTTCTAGGGCGAATTCGTGGCGCGTTGGCTTTGCGCCATCACCGGGCTTAGGCGGAAAGGAACCACGAAGGTATAGCCGTTAGCTTTGGCGACGAACGGCAATCAACTTCAGATCCCGGTTTAGTTCAGCCAGCTTTTCGTCTAGGTTCACTGCCCAAAACCTTCCCCAAATCTTCCCAAATTTTTGCCGCAATCACCCCTATTCTGATACCAGAAATTAATGCTGATTACGAATAAGGCATCCCTGCCAAATAGCTGGGATGCCTTATAAGAACGGAGAGGGAGGGATTCGAACCCTCGGTACGGCCTTAACCGTACAACAGATTAG
>JBGTOF010000482.1:0-2940 GCA_041742695.1 Elainellales cyanobacterium
TTGCCCCCAGAGCGATCGGGAGAGTGATCTAGCGGCGAGTTGCCCAGGTCACAGCCCTCGACCTTGCCGCCGCCCCGCTCCCCCGCCCGCAGGCGCTGGTCAGCGGGCCAGGCTTCGCTGGTGGTCAGCAGACTCTCGATGTCGCTAAACACCTGAATCGCCTCAGCCCCCGCCGCCAGGGCCGCCGCCATGGTAGTAGTGGCCCGCAGCACATCAATGGCGATCGCACAGTCGGGTACGCCCTGCTCAGGCACTTCTTCGGGGGTGTGGAATAGGAATAACTTCACGGCGGGGGAGTTCGCGTAGGGTATGTATGACCAGAACCTGAGTCGCCAACTAGGGGCGACAACACCTCATTCTATGCGGGGAGTGTCAAGGTTCATTCCCCTACTCCGCCATTGGGCCAACAAATTCCAGTTTTTTTTAGCTCCGTAAAGGTTTAACTAGGCTACGACAGCTTAGTATCTCAGCAGTCAACAAAGTCAAGCACTTGTCTGAGCAGGAGGCTAGCAGACGGTCAATCTACTTGAGTAAGCGCATCTTGTCGGCGTTCACAGCGGGTTCAACCGAGTTCTCCCATAGCCCAGCGAAGCAGATCATCACCGAAGCAGATCAGAGTGAAATGGTGCCGATTGAAGCCTATCGCCTGATGGTTACTGCCATAATGGGACGCATAAGCGGTTCCTGTTTGCTGCATGGAAGAAAACACAATAGGCGTTGCCAGTGCAATCAGTGGTGTTCTAATTCGCATTCCTTATCGGCAATGGGCTCATATTTTAGAGAACCATGACTACATGGCAGGGAATCTCGATATCGTGCTAGACACACTATCAGACCCTGATTTTATTGCCAAAGGCTGAAGCAATGAGTTGATTGCCTTGCGGCATTATCCTAAAACAAATATCACTGAAAAAGATGCTGCCGTAGTTTGCAAAGAGATTTCAGGAAATGACGACTTTGTGATTACTGCCTTTCTCACGTCCAAACCCAAAAAATTCTAAAGCGAGGCATTATATGGCAGAAATAAATATTCTAAAATCTGTGCCTTACTTGTTATCTGCACCATCTAAGCAAATTTGGACAGATTATGACGAAGAGGCTGATGCTCTCTACATCAGTTTTCGCAAGCCTCAGCAAGCCAATGACAGTGTTTTGGAAGATAGCAGCATATACCATTATCACGATGAAAACTTAGTTGGTATAACCGTATTAGATGCTTCCAAAAACTTTGAAAAGCCTATAGTCTAAAGATCCATGCAAGCAAGATGGGGTAGTGCATTTTTAGTGCAGGGCAGAGGAAAAAGCGGGATCGCCTTGCTCTGCTAGCTTCTGTCTAATTCGGCGATTGTAGTCATGGATGAACAGCCAGATAGCTCCAATGTGATTCTCTAGCTTTTTGGAGAAGGATAGGGTCTTCCTCACCAGTCGAGAAATCCGCTGCCTTAGCGTGTTGTTCAGTCGTTCGATGTAACTGGTCAGCCCACTGTCTTTGCCCACGGCCTCATTCCGTTTGCTCGGAATGACCGTGACGTAGGCCTCCCAGAAGTCAGTGTAGACCTTGGCACATTGTCGGTAGACCGCTGGGATAGACTGCCATAGGGCGATGGCCGATTCCCGAGAGCGATCCCCGATATGACAGCCAATGATTTCTCGGGCCTCGGCATCCATAGCCAACCAGACCCATTGTTGATTCCCTTTATGATCGACGAAAGACATCGCCTACGGCAAACCTGGGGTGACCGATGAAACCATCGAAGCGGCGGCCCGGGCGGCCCATGCCCATGAGTTTGCCCATGAGTTTATTGTGCAATTGCCCCAGGGCTACGACACGATGATTGGCGAACGCGGGGTGAAGCTCTCTGGCGGCCAGCGGCAGCGCCTGGCCATTGCCCGAGCGATGGTGAAAGATCCCGCTTTTTTGATTTTGGATGAGGCGACATCGGCGTTAGATACCGAGTCGGAGTCGTTGATTCAGGCGGCGCTGGACCGGCTGATGCACGATGGACAGCGATCGGGCGATCGCACCTGTTTGGTGATTGCCCACCGGCTCTCTACCGTGCAAAAAGCAGACTGCATTGTGGTGCTAGAGCAAGGCAAAATCGTCGAGCAGGGCACTCACCAGGAGTTGCTGACTCGCCAGGGTCGCTATGCCGAGCTGTACCAGACCCAGTTTGCTCAGCCGCTTTTGGCCGCCTGAAGAACAATGGAACCCACGACTGATGCGGCTTGCACCGCTAGATAACCAGCAAAATAAAGTTGGTGTGGTTGTTTTGCTCCACCCGAATCGTCCATCTTCCCCGCCGTGATAGGTCAGGGCGAAAGGTATATTCACCCCTGGCACTGAGCGTTGCCGTGCGCCAGGGGCGGGGTGGGTCGTTGGGGTTGCGACGGGCGTGGGGCAGGTCGGGCGCATAGATTTCGATGCGGCCCCGAGCCATGGGTTCTCCGGTGCTGTAGCCCACGGTAACTTTTACCGAGGTTACCTGGGCATTGGCGGGCAGCGTCGATTCTGAATAGGTGATGGTGTTACCGTTGGCGGCCCGCACCTGCACCGCAGCCCGCATGCCCACCTCGTGGGCACCGACGCTCATGGTCAGAAACAGGGATATGAGGGCCGCTAATCCAGCAATTCGCAGATAGCGCATGGGTTTAGTCGCAGGCGGTAATCCCTTCGGCACAGTAGACACTCCACCAGGGGTTGAGCTCTGCGGCGTCGGGCTCGTCTAGGCTCTGGGCCAGCAATGATTCAAAGCTAGCGCTCTCTCCGCCATAGCGCACATGCATGTGGATGGGGTCGCCATGGGGCGATCGCAGCACCACATACTTAAACCCAGCGCAGGCAGGGTCGTCAGACACCAGCTCAAACAAGTCCCAAATTGAGCTTTGATATTCGGGATAGTAGAAAGGGTCTGGGGCAACGCCCTGGTGAGCGTACTGGCA
>JBGTOF010000004.1:0-1938 GCA_041742695.1 Elainellales cyanobacterium
GGTGCCTAAGCGCACAATGGGCGATCGCTTGCCCGCTGCTTGGTCGTCTTCCACTTGGTGAAAGTGCGAGCAAAACAGAATTAGGCTGGTGCTCACCCCCAAAATCAGCGACGCAACTAACGCCACTCCCGAAAAAGCCTGTGCCTGACTGTAATAGGCTGCTTCAACCGCGAGCGGGCCAAAGGCAAAAAAGCATAATACCTCGCCTAGCCCTCGGTAGCCCAGCCGAAAGGGAGGGCCTTGGTAGAGATACCCTAAGACGCAACACAGGCCAATCAAGCCGAGAACGACTGCGCTCTGCTGCCACAGGGCGATCGCCCCAATTCCACCAATCCCCAGCGCCAAGCACAGGTTCCCTAGCCAAAAGATCAGGGGCTTATTGCCCGTCAAATTGACCAGTGAATGGCGCTTGTTGTGGTCGATGCCGGTGTCTGCATCAAACACATCATTGCTGAAATTTTCCCACGCCAAAATCAGAATGGCCGACAGCAGAAAGGTGAGAAAAATGGAGAGAGAAAACTGTTGAGTTTGGTAGACCGCGATCGCCGTACCCAGCGCGATGGGCATAATAGCGACGCTATACATGGGCGGCTTGATGGCAGCCATCCACAAGGTTTTAGACGGGGATGCGTTAGGCGACGCATTGGGTTTGCGATAGGGGACTGGCTTGAGGGTCATGCTTCGTTGATGAACGGGCAGCAACACAGGAGATAGCGCAGTTTACCGACAGGTTCATGATCGGGGCTAGCGCCTACATCTCTTCAAATTCTAGGCCGTTTGGCGTCTTCCCTGATACGAGCCACAGCCCTGAAACTGTAAAGAGTTATTTAGTACACCTCCTCTGGCCCAGCGTGAGTCAAGGCGCAAACTGCTTACAACACAAGGGTTCTGCCATCTTAGATGCGCAGGATATTCTGGGAGAGAGGAGCACGAGCTGGCTTAATGAACGGCTGGCTTGCGTCCGCCAAGTGTGTTACCTGTAGTAGACAGGGCGATCGCTCTAATGGGTTGTATATTCAGGCTTTTGGGCGATCGCATCCGCGAATTAAGCGGCCCATAAGTGCGTGCTTCAGCGGTGTCAATCCTGCGTTCTCCCCTCAGCTCTCTTTGTTTGATTCTCAACCCATGCCAGTTGCACCCGATTCTGCTCCCGTCCGTCAGGATTGCACTCCGCTGTTTCAATGGTTGGTGTCTCGTTTGCAGGGCGCAGCCGCAACCCAGGCCATCGGGCAGCGCGTGGCAGTCGCGTTAGAACTCGGCCCCGTCGATCCCCTAGCGGTGCTGCAGGCGATCGCCCCAGCCACCGCGACCCATTGGTATTTGGAACATCCTGCTACTCAAGTCGCGATCGCCGCATTTGGTGACGTAGACACCTGCTGCGTGCCCGGGCGAGGAGGCGCTACGCGGTTTGCGGCGATTCAGAACTTTGCCACAACCGCTGCCCCGTTGCTGCTCAGTCAGGGACGCTGTCCTGCACCGCGCGTCTTTTGCCGCTTTACCTTCTTTGATGAGGGCGAGGGTGGCGAACGCGACGGGGGCTTTGCAGCAGCAGAAGCCGTGCTGCCCGCCTGGCAAGTGATCCGTCAGGGAAACCAGGGCTGGGTAATCGCCACTGTGACTCTGCCCATGCCCGCCCATCTCCCTCGACTAACCGAGCACATTTGGCAGCAATACTGTCGCATTCGGGCAATCGCACCGGGCATTGTGCGCCTACCGCATGGGCGATCGCCCGCCACCTGGCACTGGGCTGATGTGAATGACTTTCGGGCTACGGTGGCCACCGCATTATCGGCCCTGCACCATCATGGGCTAGAGAAATTAGTGTTGTCTCATGCAGTCGATGCCAAGTCGCCCTTTCCCTTTGACTGGCTACAATCGCTGGATAATCTGCGACAGCTCCATCCCGACTGTTTTGTGTTTTCCACCCGCAATGGGCAA
>JBGTOF010000012.1:0-4843 GCA_041742695.1 Elainellales cyanobacterium
GGTTCATGCAGTCGCCGCCGCACGTAGGCATCCAGCAGGTAGTCCAGCCGTTCCTGAGTAGTTTGCAGCCTGCCCCACTGTTCAGCATTCAGCTCATCATTGGCCAAAATCGACACGCTCAGTAGCAGCGGCGTGCGCACCAGCGCCAGCAGGTCGGCGTCGTGGCGCAGGGTGTCCCACAGGTGCGCCATCTTCAGCGAGGCCAGGTAATTTTCAAGCTGCTCATCGGTCAAGGGGCTAAGGCAAATGGCTCCGTTGAGGTCGAGCTTGGTGGCGTAGAGTTCGTATTCTTCCAATCGACTACATACCAACAGGCGGGGTGCCCCGGTGTCGCTTTGCAGCCAGGCGTTGATGCCCTGCACAGCGGGCTCCTGGCGGGCGGGGGGCAGCTCGTCGAGGCCATCCAGCAGGGGCAGCAGCTTTTTTTCGCTCAGCCAGGTTTGGCCCAGCTTTTGCGAGACGCCATACTTCAGCTTTAGTTCGTTCAGCAGCCAGTTGGCAAAGCTCTGTTTAGGATTTTGCCACGACGACAGGTTCACCATCACAGGGATAGGTTCATCGGGGTCGGCATTCGCCCGCTGCACCAGGGCGGCGGCTAGGTCGAGCATGGTGGTGGTTTTGCCTGCGCCGGGGTTGCCCAGCACCAGCAGCTTACCGCCCACATCGCGGCGGTCAAACACGTCGGCAATGGGGGTGCCGGGGGCAAGGGGTTTGGGCGTTTGGTTGGCCGTGCGCAGTTCGCTATCCCAGGGGCGGTTCACCTGGCTGCGCTGCTCCGCCATATCCAGGCGAATCAAGATGGCGTTGTGCAGCGACTGGCGCAGGCGATCTTCCACCTCCGTCCACACAGCGTTGATCAGCGTTTTTTCGTTGCGATCTGGGCGGTTAGGGTTGGGCTGCTGCTCGGGCAGGCCATAGTAATTGTTGACCGTGTGCGACTGGTCGATGCGGTTGCCGTCTCCCGGTACTAGCACTGAGCCCTCCACCGACTGGCCTATGCCAATGTTGCGCGCCCCGGCTGTTTCGGCTCTATCTGCCGCTGCATTACCCGGCTGCTGAGCCGCAACATTTCCCTGTAGCCCCTCCGACTGTGGGTTGCTGTCTGTCGAAGGGGCTAGTGAGGGTTTAGCACATGACCCAAGGCGGTTCTGAGGGCATCTAGTTTTGTGGCTGGGCCAATGGGGCTTTCTACCCAGTTCAGCAGAGCCGAGACGCGATCGCCTTGGGGTGCACTGGAGGGCGGCAAGTTGCCTCTAGGCGGGTTGAGGGCAAACACCACCGCATCAAACTGCGGGCCGGGTAGGCTGAGCAAGAACTGATAGAGCTGAGTGCGGTCTTGGGGTATGGTCACGGCGTTAGAGGTGGCGGCGGGTGTGGATTGGGCGGGAGATGCTTTCTTGTTAATCAGGACTGGGGTGGCGCTTTCCGGCTTGCCTGCCAGGTCGATCGCCGCGCAGCCCAGCTTAAAGGCAAACTCCACACTGCGCCCGGCTCCAAGTGCATCATAAAAGCCGACGGCAAACTCAATGGCGGCAGTGTCGCCGATCGCCCGGCTCATGCCCACCACGTAGGGCACATGCTCGGCGATGGCCTCGGCCTGCACCTGGGAATAGCAGCGGTTGAGCACCACGCAGTGAATTGGGTTGGGCTCAGCGGGGTCGGCAAACAGGGCAAACAGGTTGGCCAGGGCTTCCCCAGAGACCGCTTTGGCCTGCCCCATTTCATCCTCAAATGCCAGCCCCTCGGCTCCCTCGCCGTGGCCAGAAAAGTGCACGATCTGCGGGGTTTCGTCGAGCATGGCCCGTCGAATGTCTCGGGGGCGCACCGCCAGCCGCTGGGTCAGGATAAAGCGATCGCGCTGCTGCGCCCGCCTTAACCCCTCATCGATGTCGCGCAGTTCTTTGTCGAGGCTCAGGCGGCTGGTGTCTTTGGGGTTGGCCGCCAAAATGAGGATTTTTTGCATGGAGGGCTGAGGCAATGTCTCTAAACTATACTCTCAGCGACTCAAAATCGTGCTGCTGCTCAGCGGGTTCAGAGCGCTGAACCGTCTGGCTTGGCCTCCGTGGATAATGGAAAGGTGAGGTAAAAGCAAGCGCCTTGACCAGGTGTGCTTTCGGCCCAGATCTCGCCGCCGTGGCGGTGAACAATTCGCTGCACAATGGCTAGCCCAATGCCGTGACCGTCTAGCGTCGGCTGAGAATGGAGCCGCTGAAACGCGCCAAACATCACATCCACATACTTCATCTCAAACCCCAAGCCGTTATCCCGCACAAAGACCGTGCCATCGGGCCGGGTTCCCACGTCGATGCAGGGGGGATTAGCGCTTTGACTAAATTTAAATGCGTTGTCTAGCAGGTTAGAAAAGACCTGTTGCAGCAGGTCTTCGTCGCCCAGAATTGTGGGTAATTCACCCACGGAGATCTGGGGCGTGGCGGTAGCGGATGAGGCGGGCAAGGTGATGGCGATCGCCCGGTCTACCAAGGGTCGTAACGGCACCGGCTGCATCTGCATCTGCCGCCGCCCCAACCGCGACAGCGTCAGCAACCCATCGATCAGCTTTCCCATCTTTTGGCTGCTGTGCTGAATCACCGATAGATAGTGCAGCACCTTGGGGTTGGTGGCGGCATCGGTGCCGTTGAGCTGCTGTCCTAGCGCTGCGACAAAGCCGCTAACGTGTCGCAAGGGCGCTCGCAGATCATGCGACACCGAGTAGGAAAACGACTCTAATTCTTGATTAATGGCTTCGAGTTGGCGGGTGCGTTCTGCCAACGCCTGACGGGCTTGCACCAACTCCGTGATATCGCGAGAAGACCCTACGAGCCCATACACCTCGCCGTTGGGGCGCTTTACCGGAATTTTAAAGGTGTCGAGGTGCAGCGTGCCAATGGGGAGGTCTAGGGTTTCTTGAATCCGCAGAGTCTCTCCTGATTCAAACACGAGGTGGTTCTGGGCCATGAAGTAGGCGGCTTGTTCGGGCGGAAAACACTCCACCATGGGTTTGCCTTCGATGTGGTGGCGATCGCTAAATCCCACTGCATTCGCCATGGGAGCATTGCAAAAGCGAATGCGCATATCGGCCCGGTCAATCACAAAAATGTAGTCCGGTAGAGTGTTAAAAATAGCGTGCAGTTCTTCAGTGCGTTCGGCCACTTGGCGCTCTAGGTCTGCGTTGAGATGGCGAATCTCTTGCTCAATCCGTTTGCGCTCGGTAATGTCTTGCCCAATTCCTAAGATGCGGCCATCGCCTAGCCGAATATTGGCCCAGGTTGTGTTGAGCAGCCGTCCATCCCGAGTGCGAATTTCAAAATCTTCCCAAGTTCCATCGCCGTTTTGGATGTGCTGGTTGGCCCGTTCGCAATCTACGGGATTGGGATAGCACTTTTCGATAATAGGTTCGTGCTCAAAATCTTCTTTCTGCCATCCCAGGGTGCGCTCCATCGCTGGGTTCACCACCTCGACTTGCCCCCTGGCTGACTGAAACAATAGCATCACCGGAATGTGATCCACGATGGTTTGCAAGACTTCGGCCTGGTGGCGTAAACCTGCTTCGTCGCGGTGGCGCTGAATGGCGTCTGATAAAATACGGGCGATCGCCTGCAAGAAAAACCCATCTTCGGGCGTAAACGACCTCGGTTGACGCGTGCAAGCGGTAATCACGCCAACCGGCGGCGCGGTAGCCTCGGTCGATGCATGCACGATGGGAATGCTAATGCCGCTGCGGATCTGAGGGGATTGAAATAGCGATGGATGTGGCTCCGTGCCGTCGCGTTGAGGCCAATGGTGCATGACGACACCACCGGGGAAGGTCGAGATCAGCGGGGCATCTGGGCGATCGCCCCTATCCCGCGATGGGGTCTCGATCGGGTGCAGATAGTGCGCCAGGGTATAACCCGGCAGAGACGTTGCATCTACCGACAGGGTGAATTGGCCAATCAACGCCTCATCCCATCCGGTGACGGCGCGCAGCCGTAGCGTCGTGCCATCCGGCATTAGCTCAAAGGCTTTGCAATGGTCGATGTTGAGCGCCTCTGATACCAACGCTACGGCTGCTTGCATCAGCGATGTAGGCTCCCTTCCGGCCAGAGCTTGCTGACCCAACTGGGCGATCGCCCGCTGCTGCTGAGCGAGCTGCTGCAACTGCTGCGTCGTGCGATTGCGTTCGGTTACATCCACGCCAATGCCCCACATATGCCAGTTGGGGATGGGGGAATGGGCACTCACATTCGACCAGGCAATGGTGCGCGTGCTGCCGTCTTTGCAGGTTACTTTCCACTCCCAGTCTCGATAATTGTTGCCCCGCTCCTGCATTTCAGTGAGCTGCTGCGCCCGGTATTCCGCATTGGGATACAGCAACTCCCACGCATGAGGATTAAGGATAATTTCATCCGCGCTATAGCCAGTCACCCGCTCACATTCCGCGTTCCAGGCGACAAGATTGCCCTGCTTATCGACTGCATTGAGCAAGACGGGCATGCGTTGAATGATCAGCCGGAGGTGGGCTTCATTGTCGTGCACCAGCTGCTGGGCCAGTTTGCGTTCGTGAATGTCTTGCACAATCCCCGCATAGGAATGAGGGTTGCCGTTTGCATCGCAGATCAACGATAAACATAAGCTCGTCCAAATTAGGCTGCCATCTTTGCAGATATAGCGCTTTTCTGAAAACTGACTGTGGCGATGCCCGTTGAGCAAGGTCTGATTCAGGCTCACATCCGTAGTCATGTCGTCAGGATGGGTCATGTCTTGATAGCGCATGTGCAGCAACTCAGCGCAGGAGTAGCCCACCATGTCGGCAAAGGCGCGATTGACTCGGAGGTAGTGGCCGCTGAGGTCGGCTTGCATAATC
>JBGTOF010000025.1:0-9381 GCA_041742695.1 Elainellales cyanobacterium
TGCATCATCACAGAATGGCTGCATCTCACCATTGCCGCTATGTTGGGGGCGTTGGTTCTCTTATTTCTCAACGTACTCACCCTGACCGAAGCCGTTGACTATATCGCCCAAAGCTACGCTACGCTGGCGCTTTTCTTTGGGGTGATGGTGATGGTGAGGGCGTTTGAGCCCACGCGGGTGTTTGACTATTTAGCCATGCAGCTAGTGATGCTGGCTGGGGGGGAAGGCAAGCGATTGCTTTTGGGGATTGTGGCCATCACAACGCCGATTTGCGCGGTGCTGCCCAATGCCACGACCGTCATGCTGCTAGCTCCGCTGATTCCGCCCATTGCCACAGAGTTGGGGGTCAATTTTGTGCCGCTCTTGATTTTGATGGTGTGTGTCTCCAACAGCGCGGGCTTGCTGACGCTAGTGGGAGATCCGGCGACGTTCATTGTGGGCGATGCCATCAACATTAGCTTCATAGACTACTTGAAGTCCCTCAGCTTAGGGGGGGCGATCGCCCTCGGCGCGATTGTCGTGATGCTGCCCGTGCTGTTTCCGTCTATTTGGCGCAAAAAACTCGACACCTTAACCCAACTCCCTCATCCCAAGATCAACCATCCCCGCATGCTGCTCTTGGGCAGCATCATTGTAGTTTTAGTGCTGGTGTTTTTTGTGATCGGAGAGTCGTTGCCCATCCCTATCTCTCCGGCAACTGTGGCCTTGGCAGGAGCAGTATTGTGCTTACTGATCACGCACCAGAGCGGCATTGACTCGGTCAACAATATTTTCCGCGATGTAGATTGGAGCACCCTGATCTTTTTTATGTGCGTGTTTGTCTTGATTGGCGGGCTGGATAAAACGGGCGTGTTGAGCGCTGCATCCAACGTGCTGGCCTTTATTTTGGGACGTAACATTGCATTGGGCGCTATTGTGCTGATGCTGCTGGTGGGCGTGCTCTCTAGCTTGGTGCCCAATATTCCCCTTGTGGTGGCGATGGTGCCCATGTTGAAGGAATATGTGGTGACGGTGGGGCTAGCCACGCCAGATATTTTGGAGCCCAGTTTTTCTGGAACTCTGCCCGTGGCAGTGCTGCCCTTGTTCTACGCCATGATGTATGGCGCAACGCTGGGCGGTAATGGCACCTTGGTCGGGGCTTCCTCAAATATTGTGGCGGCAGGCATCGCCCAGCAGCATGGCAAGCGCATCTCGTTTCAAACGTTTTTGCAGTATGGAGTTCCCATTGCAACGCTGCAACTGACCCTAGTTGGGCTATACATGTGGGTTCGGTTTCTCTAGAGCGTGTCATCAATTGTGACCAAACGCCTTGTGCTATGAGCGTTACCACGCCCGACCCAAAAAACAGGCTAGGAGCTGTGCTACGCCAAAAGCCAGTTCAAGCGCACCAAAGCAGATCGCCCCGATGCCCCATTGATTGCCCTGTTCTGTTGCGACCTAAAGCCCAGCGTCTAGCACCCGTCGTCGGCAGACCATCGAAACGCTGCAAGCCTACATCCGCCGTCTCGATGCCCTACCCGGATGCTGAGGCAGGAAAAGAACCGCTTGGCCATCACCCCTGAAGCGCTCAAGCCCGATATTGAAGCCCACATCACCTTCCTCGAAGACCAAGGAACGGCGCTAAAAAAGCGGTTGCAGCGGGTAAATCCCAAATGGCCATCATCGGCGCGGCTCTGCCCAAGCTCATTCGCACTGTCTACGGTGTATTAGTCTCGGGTCAAACGTATGACCCAACCAAGCTCCTGCCACCTAAATCGGCGGCAGCGACCGCCTGGACGTCCTAGGGCCAACACAGTATCTAGAAATCTCGAGGTGGTTTCGCTTGGATTTTTTGGTCTAGGATGAGTTCCATTCAATGTTGGGGGCGATGTGCCATGCAAACGTTTCGTGTTGGGATTGCTGGCCCGGTGGGTTCGGGCAAAACAGCTTTGGTGAATTGCTTATGCCACGCGTTGCGAGACCGATTGAGCCTTGCCGTTGTGACGAACGACATTTACACGCAGGAAGATGCACAGTTTTTGGTGCGGCATCAAGCGTTAGCGGGCGATCGCATCCGAGGCGTTGAAACAGGAGGCTGCCCCCACACCGCCATCCGCGAAGATGCCTCCATCAACCTGGTGGCGATTGAGGAGCTAGAGCAACAGTTCTCGCCGTTGGATTTGGTATTTGTCGAGAGCGGGGGAGATAATCTGGCGTCTACCTTTAGCCCTGAGTTAGTAGATTTGACGCTTTATGTGATTGACGTGGCCGCAGGGGACAAAATTCCGCGCAAGGGTGGCCCAGGCATCACAAAATCTGACCTGCTAATTATCAATAAAATTGACCTAGCTCCCCATGTGGGTGCTGACCTGGCAGTGATGGAGCGAGATGCCCGTCGGATGCGGGGCGACAAACCGTTTGTGTTTACTAATCTCAAAACCGTGGAGGGCTTGGCGACGATTGTGGCGTTTGTGCAACACCACATGGGGCACCCGGCTGCATTCGCCTAGCGGTGTAAGAGGCTAAAAGTTACGTTTTATTTCCGCTAAGGGGTTTTCCAGTTTGTGTATCCGGCTGGTTGTAGGGGCGATCGCCCATTCCCCTCCCTTATCCTTCTGCCATCGCCGCCTTAAGAACCCACATCCTAATGGGTTCTAGGGAAGTTTTCGCTTGGCAATAAAAATTGAGCCACTAACGGTCTTTGGTATTGGAGTCGCGTCATCGCACAACAGCATGGAATTGCGATCCGACGTAATTTTGTATTCTGCAATACAAAATGCTTTATTCTTCGCGCCTACCATCACAGTTCATGTGTGTTGTGACTGAGCTCAGTCTGTCAACCCGCTGCAGTTAGATAAGTCCCTCGAGTTAAGAAGAGAGAGATACATGAAAAGGCAACTAGGTCGCCGTAAGTTTTTAGTCTATGGTTCTGCGGCATTGGGAACCAGTATTTTATTAAAATCTTGTGCAACGCCAACCACAACGGAAGCCACTGATGCAGCCGCAACGGGTGGAGCTGCACCAGCCGCCGCTAGTGGTGACACCATTAAGGTCGGTGTGCTGCACTCCTTGAGCGGCACGATGGCTATCTCTGAAAAGAGCGTGGTCGATTCTACCCTGCTTGCCATTAAGCAGATCAACGAAGCGGGTGGCGTTGCAGGCAAGCAAATTGAGCCGATCCTAGAAGATGGATCCTCCGATTGGCCCACCTTTGCCGAAAAGGCACGCAAGCTGATTGATCAAGATCAGGTGGTTGCTATTTTCGGTTGCTGGACTTCTGCCAGCCGCAAAGCCGTGCTGCCTGTGTTTGAAGAGAAAAACCATTTGCTGTTCTACCCTGTGCAGTACGAGGGTCAAGAATGTTCTAAAAACATTTTTTACACCGGAGCCGCCCCCAACCAGCAAATTGAGCCGTCAGTGGAGTGGCTGCTCGAAAACAAAGGCAAGGAATTCTTCCTGGTAGGGTCGGACTATGTGTTCCCCCGTACTGCAAACACCATCATCAAAGCTCAGGTAGAAGCAGGCGGTGGCACTGTGGTGGGCGAAGACTACTTGCCCCTTGGCAACATTGAAGTGTCGCCCATTATTTCTAAAATCCGTTCGGATTTGCCCAACGGCGGTGTGATTTATAACACCCTAAATGGAGACAGCAATGTTGCCTTCTTCAAGGAAATGGAAGGCGCTGGACTCACCCCCGACCGCTACCCCGTGATGTCGGTGAGCATTGCCGAAGAAGAGATTGCAGCTATCGGTAAAGAGTATCTGCTGGGCCAGTACGCCGCGTGGAACTACTTTATGACCGTAGATTCACCTGAGAATACCGCGTTTGTGGATGCATTCAAGGCTGAGTATGGCGACAGCCGTGTCGTGAATGACCCCATGGAAGCGGGCTATATTGCCGTCAACCTATGGAAGCAGGCGGTAGAGAAGGTGGGTAACGCAGGAACCCCAACGGATCTAGACGCTATTCGGGCTGCGGTGATTGGCACCGAGATGGATGCGCCAGAAGGCCCAGTCAAAATGTTCCCCAACCACCACATCTCGAAGACGGTGCGGATCGGTGAAGTGCGGGACGATGGTCTGTTTGAGATTATCTCTGAAACGGATGGGCCGGTTGAGCCTCAGCCTTGGAACCAGTTTGTGCAAGAGACCCAAGGGTTTGCTTGCGACTGGACCCGGACGGATGTGCCCGACCCAGGCCGGTTCCAAATCTAGTGCTGAAACGGGGGGCGGTTGCAGGGCGATCGCCCCTCTTCTACATTCAAGTCCCCACTCCGTTGTTTAGCAGTCTGGTGCAGAGGCTCAGTCGTGCGGATGCTCTCCTGATGAGAGATTTGAAAAGTCTGCCTTCAACTCGTGGGCAGGTTGAGCAATAGAGTGGCTAGAAACAGTAGCCGATGACTAAGTAGCAATAGAGGGAGCGATCGCTTTGGCTGCGAGTATTTTGGACGGTATCTTTAACGGGTTGAGCATCGGCTCTATTCTGCTGCTGGCAGCGCTGGGCTTAGCCATCGTGTTTGGGCTGATGGGCGTCATCAACATGGCTCATGGTGAGCTGATGATGTTGGGTGCATACACCACGACGGTGGTTCAGCGCGGGTTTCGGCTATTTGGAGATGGCAGCCCCCTGTTTGACTTTTACATTTTCTTTGCGCTGATTGCGGCGTTTTGTGTGGCGGCGTTAGTGGGGTTAGTGCTAGAGCGAGGGGTGATTCGTTTCCTTTATGGTCGCCCGCTAGAGACCCTGCTTGCGACCTGGGGCGTTAGCCTGATTTTGCAACAGTTTGTGCGTAGTGTGAGCTGGGTGGTGACAGCCAGTTTAATTGTGTTCTGCCTCTCGTTTTTTGGCGGAATGTGGGTGCTCAAGAAGCGCACCAACTTTGAACAAATTCGGGGCTGGGCGATCGCCGCACTGCTGATTCTTTCTGGGATATTAGCGCGGGTGGTCAACCGACTGCTAGCCGGAGCCTATGGGCTAGCGGTAACACAGCCTTGGTTTGGTGCCCAAAACCAAGACGTGACGGCTCCGGGGTGGCTGCGGGGCGGCATTCCCATGGGGGTCTACCAGTTGCCCAAGACGCGGATCTTCATCATGGCGCTGACGGTTCTTTGCGTGCTGGGAGTTTACCTATTTCTTAACCGCACGACGTGGGGCATGCGAATTCGTTCGGTGACCCAGAACCGCAATATGAGTGCCTGCCTGGGCATTCCGACTCAGAAGGTAGATGCACTAACCTTTGCCTTGGGGTCTGGCCTGGCCGGCATTGCGGGCTGTGGGGTGAGCTTGCTGGGGTCTGTAGGCCCCAACACCGGGCAAAACTACATTGTGAACACCTTTATGGTGGTGGTGGTCGGCGGGGTTGGCAAGCTGATTGGCACGGTCGTGGGTGCGTTGGGCATTGGCATTGCCGATTACGTCGTCGGCACGGGGATGCTGGCTAACCTGACGAACAATGAAGCTGTGGAAGGCTTCTTTCGCTTCTTTGCGACCACCAGCATGGCAAAAGTGATGGTGTTTTTGCTCATTGTGGTGTTTTTACAGTTTCGTCCAGCAGGCCTATTTCCCCAAAAGGGTCGCAGTGTCGATGCGTAAGTCTGGTCTATTGATTTATTCGGGAGCGTGGGTGACGCAGCATGACAGTTCAAGCATCCTCTGAACGCGGTGGCATTGATTGGGTGAAATATCGCCCGCTGCTGATCGAAGCCGCTATTGTAGGGGCGATCGCCCTATTCCTAATCTTGGTGTTGCCTGCGTTGCTATCGGGGTTTCGCCTAACGTTGATGGGGCGGTTTCTGGCATTGGCGATCGCGGCATTAGGGATAGACCTAATTTGGGGCTTTACCGGCCTGCTGAGTTTGGGGCATGGCATCTTCTTTACCCTGGGCGGCTATGCCTTAGCAATGCACCTCAAGCTGCCCCAACCCCCCGGCAGTGGCCTGCCCGATTTTATGTCGCTCTATGGGGTGACAGAACTGCCCTGGTTTTGGACGCCGTTTTATTCCTTTCCCTTTACGGCACTGGCGGTGGTGGTGCTGCCCGCGCTGATGGCGGGGCTGCTGGGCTATGTGATTTTCCGCAATCGCATTCGCGGGGTGTATTTCTCCATCCTGACCCAGGCGGCCACCATCATCTTCTTCAACTTTTTCAATGGGCAACAGCAGCTCTTTAACGGCACCAACGGGCTTACAGATTTTAGAACTGTGCTGGGTCAGCCCATTCAAAACCCGGGCATTCAGACTAGTCTCTATGTCATAACCATTGTGTTTCTGATTGTGGCCTATGCGCTATGTCGCTGGCTGACCAGTGGGCGATTTGGGCGTCTGCTCGTCGCAATTCGCGATGACGAAAGCCGAACCCGGTTTACGGGCTACAACCCCACTGGATTTAAGGTGCTGGTGTTTGCCATCTCTGGTGCGTTGGCAGGGGTTGCGGGTGCGCTGTTCACTCTGCAATCTGGGATTGTGTCGCCCAACACGATGAACATTGCCTTTTCTATTGAGATGGTGATCTGGGTCGCGGTTGGGGGACGGGCGACGCTGGTGGGGGCAATTCTGGGAGCGCTGATCGTCAACTTTGCGAAGAGCTTGTTGAGTGAGCGCTTTCCAGACATCTGGCTATTTTTTCAGGGCGGTTTGTTCTTGGGAGTTGTGCTATTGCTGCCTGCGGGGTTAGTGGGCTGGGTGCGCACCCAGGGCATGGAGTTGTATAAACAGTTGATGGGACGGCGGCGCGTTGCCACCTATCCCAGTCTTGAAGAAGATCCTGAGGTTGAACATGAACGAAAAAATCTTGGAGATTGAGAACCTGACGGTGAGCTTTGATGGGTTCAAAGCCCTCAACAATCTCAACTTCAGTTTGGACCCAGGGGAGTTGCGGGTGATTATTGGCCCCAACGGTGCAGGAAAGACCACGTTTTTAGACATCATCACGGGTAAGACCAAGCCAACCGAGGGTCAGGTGCGGTTTAAGGGCCGTAACTTGCGGGCCTACTCGGAGCATCAGATTTCCCAAATGGGGGTGGGACGCAAGTTTCAAACGCCTCGGGTATATCTGAACCTGTCGCCCCGAGAGAATCTGGAGCTAGCCTGCAATCGGGTGAAGTCGGTCTGGAACACGCTAATCCGGCGATCGCCCGCTGCAGAGCGGCGTACCGTAGGCGGTCTGTTAGAAACCATCGGACTCGATCACAAGGCCGACATGAAGGCTAACCTGCTGTCCCATGGCGAGAAGCAGTGGTTAGAGATCGGCATGCTGGTGGCACAATCCCCAGATCTACTGCTGGTCGATGAGCCAGTCGCCGGGTTAACTGATGAAGAAACCGAACGCACGGGTGATTTGCTGCTGTCTTTAGCCGAAAGTCATTCTGTGATTGTGATTGAGCATGATATGGAGTTTGTGCGCCAGATTGCTCAAGGACAAGTCACGGTGCTGCACCAAGGTTCGGTGCTGTGCGAAGGATTGTTTGACGATGTGCAGCGCGACCCCAAAGTGATTGAGGTTTACCTTGGTCAAGATGCAGAGCATGTAGAAGGAACAGTCCAGGATGCTGCCCATGCCGAATTGGCCAGCTAGGTAGCGGCGATGCGGTTGTCTCGATTCACCGATTGCGACGTTGAGTTTATTTATGACACAAACCACTTCCACCGTTGCCCCGCCCCTGAATGACAGTGACAAACCGTTGATTTTGCAAGTCGCGGATCTAAATGTGTATTACGGGGAGAGCCACATTCTGCGGGATGTCGATTTGAGTGTTCCGAAGGGCGAGATGGTGTGCCTGATTGGGCGCAACGGGGTGGGCAAAACCACCCTGCTTAAAACCCTGATGGGGCTGCTGAAACCCCGGAAGGGGACGATCACCTTTGAAGGAACCCCGCTACTGCCCCGCACCACCGATGAGCGAGCTCGGATGGGCATTGGCTATGTGCCGCAGGGGCGTGAAGTTATCCCTCGTCTAACGGTGAAAGAAAATCTGCTGCTGGGGCTCGAGGCAAATTCCGACCCGGCGAAGCGCAGAGCGCAGGCGATTCCTGATGAGATTTATGAGCTGTTCCCCGTGCTGAAAACGATGCTAAGCCGCATGGGCGGTGATTTGTCGGGAGGGCAGCAGCAGCAGTTGGCGATCGCCCGCGCCATCATGGGTGAGCCAAAATTATTGGTGCTGGATGAACCTACAGAGGGAATTCAGCCTTCTATCATTCTCGACATCGAGCGGGCCGTGCGTCGCATCATTGCAGCCAAGGGCATTTCGGTGCTGCTAGTGGAGCAACACCTGCATTTCGTGCGCCAAGCCGACCGCTACTATGCCATGCAAAAGGGCGGCATTGTGGCCTCTGGCCCCACCAGCGAACTCAGCAACGACGTGATTCAGCGCTTCCTCGCTGTCTAGGGGAGATGGGGCCTAGCCTGCTGGTGTGAGGGTGATAAACTCACGCTAGACTAAGCAATGCCATCCAACCAAGCTGTGGGAAGAGACCTATGAATTGCATCATGACGGCTGGAATCAGCGCAGGACTTAGAGTGGGAATAAAGCTGCTGCCAAAGAGCCTGGCGCTGCTGCTGGCAGTGCTGCTGGGTTGGGGGCTAGGTAATCCTCAGCTGGCGCGGGCGATCGCCAGCCCCGCCAACCAAAGCATGACGACCGACGTGGTCGTGCATCTCGGCACCCCAGATGGGTCACTCACCTTTGAGCCCAGCCAGTTTGAGTTTTCTGCGGGCAAGCGCTATAAGCTTATTCTCGACAACCCCAGTCCCCAAAAGCACTATTTCACCGCCAAAGACTTTGCGGATGTCATCTGGACGCAGAAAGTTGAAGCCGGGGATGTAGAAATTAAAGGGGCGATTCATGAGCTAGAACTCAAGCCAGGAGCCATGGCCGAGTGGGTGTTTGTGCCCCAACGTACCGGCACCTATACGCTCACCTGCACCATCGCGGGCCATGCCGAATCTGGGATGACGGGCAGTATTGCCATCGTTCCCTAATGCGAGTCTGGGAGCAGCGCAATCCCTGAGCGTTTCGATGCGTGCGGGGACTAGATAGATGGGACGCGAGTACATCGCCTTTCCCAATTCGCGGTACGCTTGGGAATAGAGTTCTACCGTTCTGCACCTACTCCTCACCCTATGAGCAAGACCCGAACATCCGTCTGGGCAACGATTTTGATGGGGGCGATCGCCACCTGCTGCTGGATGATAGTGACGTGGCTCCCCATGCCCAGCGCCCACGCCCTAACCCAGATCCGACTGTTTGACCTGGATTACAAAGACTGTCCATCGGAGATGGCAGAGGGCAGTGTCACCTCGGGCGGGTCTGCCTTACCGGCTAACTGCTTTATCGTCTACGGCAAAACTGAGAACAAGTCGGGTCGGCCCGTGTATAACGCCGACATTTTTGGGCGCATCTA
>JBGTOF010000032.1:0-4600 GCA_041742695.1 Elainellales cyanobacterium
TTTCTTCGTTTCACAGGAGTGGTCGTGCATGGCCTCGACGGACTTTAAGGACTACTACGCCATTCTAGGCGTCAACAAAACTGCCTCACCCGACGAAATCAAGCGATCGTTTCGGCAGTTGGCGCGCAAACATCACCCTGATATGAACCCTGGCGACCAGTCGGCAGAAGCCAAGTTCAAAGAAGTCAACGAAGCCTATGAGGTGCTGTCTGACCCGGCCAAGCGCAGCAAATACGACCAGTTTGGGCAGTATTGGCAGCGGGCAGGCGGTGGCTTTTCAACCCCACCTGGGTCAGATTTTGGTGGGTTTGACTTTAATCAATACACCACCTTTGAAGATTTTATTAATGAGCTGCTAGGGCGGTTTGGCGGGCCAAATGCCGCTGGCTATGGGTCACGCCCAGGCGCTAGCCCCAGCGATTTTGGGAGCTTTGGCAGTGGCGGGTTTTCTGCACCTCCCACCGCCGGGTTCGACCTAGAATCGACCTTGTCGCTGACGCTGTCGGAAGCGTTTAACGGGGTGCAGAAGCGCCTGAGCGTGGGGTCTGAGGTGATTGATGTGCGAATTCCCGCTGGGGTGAAGTCGGGGAGCAAAATTCGAGTGCGCGGCAAGGGGCAGCCCAGTCCCTATAACCAGCAGCGGGGCGACCTATACCTCAAAATTGATTTGCGGCCCCATTCCTTTTTCAAGTTTGACGGGGATGCAGTGACCTGTGAGGTGCCCATCACCCCTGATGAGGCAGCGCTAGGAGCAGCCATCGAGGTGCCCACCCCAGATGGCGCAGTGACCATGAATATTCCCCCCGGCATTCGCTCTGGGCAAACCCTGAGATTACGCGGCAAGGGCTGGACGTCGTCTAACGGGCAGCGCGGCGATCAAATGGTGAAAGTCTCCATTGTCGTTCCCAAAAAACTCAGCGCTGGCGAGCGAGAACTCTACGAAAAGCTGCGTGCGAGTCGCGCTGAAGATCCCCGTGCGCAGCTACGACAAATGCGCCTCTAGCCTGAGTTCAGCAGACGCCCACCGCCGAGCCAACTTAGCGTCTTGAATTCGCAGGGGTTAACCTTCCCCCAGATCTCCCCCGGATTTCCCTTTGCACAGGGTTTCTGGGGGATTTTCGCTTTCGGGCGGAGATTTTCGCTTTCGGGCGTTGCTGAATCAAGGAATAAACCGGCAAACCCCTGAGACTCTGCATGGCCCCCTAAATCCCCCAATTCTGGGGGATTTTGAGACTCTGTCTCCCCCCAAAATTGAGGGGCTGGGGGGCAAATCATGCTTGCGTTAAGCAATGCCCGTTTTCGCTTAGCAGGAGTTCGAGAAAACGCCCGCCAGGCACACAATCAGGGTTCATCACAATCAGCATCAAACTAGCGCCTTGAGCGCTATCTCAGATACATCTGGCAAATCTGGTGTGGCAAGGAAGCAAGGCTTTTTGTCGCCCTAGAGCAGTTCAGACGGGGGCTAATAGCCCGGGTATTGTTTGGTAAACACCAAACAGTTGCGCTGGCTGCCATCGCGCCTATAGCTGAGGTCGTCGGCAATTTTCTTCATCAGCTTGAGCCCACGCCCCCCTTCCGCCGACTGATCCATCTCTTGAGACAGCGTGTCGATGACGTTGCCCAGATTATTTTCTGGCCCGTAGTCCCAAATGCTGATCGTGAGGTGATCATCCAGGATGGTGACCTCAATTTCGATCGGGGTGTCGGGAGGCTGGTTTTTGTGAGCATGGCGAACCGCATTGGTAAACCCTTCAGCCAGCACCAACTGGCACTGAAGCCAAATAGATTGCGGTATAAAAGAGTGAGCGAATCCATCAAACCAGGTGAGAACCTGGTTTAATGCATTAAGGCTGGAGTGAACTCGAATTCGTTTGGCTTCCAGTAACTTCAACGTCATTACCCTTGTCTGCGTTTCTTGCTGGCGTGCAGTGGGGCGATTTTCAGGGGTGTCAGGCATTACTGCCTGTTCCGATTCTCAGTTTCCTAAGAACGCTCTCTCGCTATAGTCTTCCCGCACTAGTCTTCCCGCACTCATGCCCCAAATTCTTATTATTGATGATGATCCCTCAATGCAAATCATCCTGAGAAAGGCATTGCAGGATCAGGGGTATTCGCTAGAAGTGGCGTCAAATGGAGAGGAGGGGTTGATCAAAGCCCACGAACTGCACCCTGATTTAATTATCTGCGATTGGGTGATGCCTCGGGTAGATGGTTTAGAAGTATGTCGGCAGGTTAAGGCAAATGTAGATTTGTCACTAGCTTTCTTCATTTTGTTAACGGCGCGCGGCAGCATTGAGGATCGGGTCAAGGGACTTGACAATGGGGCCGATGATTTTTTAGCCAAACCCATTGAAATTACAGAGCTGCAGGCGCGGGTGCGGGCGGGGCTGCGGCTGCGGCAGCTCAGCCAAGATTTGCAGGCTCAGAAGCAGTTGCTCGAGCGCGAACTGGCAGAGGCAGCATCTTATGTGCGATCACTCTTGCCAAAACCCACCACAGGCTTAGTCACAATCGACTCTCGATTTATCCCGTCTAGCCAACTCGGGGGCGACTGCTACGACTTTTATTGGCTTGACCCAGACTACCTGGCTGTATATTTGCTGGATGTGTCGGGGCATGGGCTGGGTGCCGCGCTGCCGTCGATTACGATTCTCAATTTGCTGCGATCGCAATCCCTACCCAACGTTAATTTTTATCAGCCTCATACTGTGTTGCGGGCGCTGAATGAAACGTTTCAGATGGATGAGCAAAACGATAAATATTTCACCATCTGGTATGGCGTTTATAACCGCGCTAAACGGCAGCTCAGCTATTCTACCGCTGGGCACCCGCCGGGTCTGCTGCTGGTGCCCGGCGAGGGGGGACATCGCCGGGTAGAGCAGCTTAAAACGCCCGGGATGCCAGTGGGTATGATGTTGGATGAAAGCTATGTAAGCTATCGCTGCGACATCCCTCCCAACAGCACCCTATACATCTTCAGCGATGGCATTTACGATATTCCGACTCGGCCTGATGCACCGGGTTGGAACTTTAATTACTTAGTAGACGCGCTGACAGACTACCCAAAGCATCGGAACTTAGACCACTTGCTAGATATCATTCGTGAAGCAACCGGCAGCGTGTCGTTTGGCGATGACCTGTCCGTGCTAGAGCTAACGTTTGATTAGCCACTAAACCAACAAACCGTGCTGCCCACAATGCGAGCAACACGGTTTAAGGATGCATCAAACGGACGCACTCATCAATGAGCAGTTTTTGAGATATATGGAACCCAATCCCTGCTGGCAAACCACCCCAAGACCGACTAGGCGACGGGTGCCGCAGGCATGGTTTCTCCAGTGGCGAAGGCTTCGCGATTCTCAAAAATTTGCATGACTCGATCCATGCTGGTGAGCTCAAACAAAATGCGGACTTGTTCGTTAAGCGAGCAGACGCAGAGTTCGCCACCGCGAGCCCGCATTGTTTTAAACGCGCTAACCAACGCCCCAAGCCCCGAGCTATCCATAAAGCTAATTTGGCTTAGATCGACTAGGACAGTTGAGGCTCCGGCATGGATGGCCTCATCGATTTGATGATGAAACTGCTCGATCTGAGTGCCATCTAACACTCCTGTTGGTTGAATGACTTGAATATTTGAAATCATGTCTAGTAAACCGTACGGGTTAATTACGTGTTAGCGAAGAGAGCAGAAATTGAACTGAAACGTTCGGCAATACCAACGTGGGGCACTGCCATGCAAGGAGCGGTATTTCTCCAACACCGTGACACATGCCAGAGCGCAATGGCATGGGATAAAACACCGAATTTTTTCGGAGGGTGCGTGAATCAGTCTGCATTTTACATCTGTGAAGATACGTAAATTGTGTGGTGTGAGTAGTTTATGGATAAAGCTGGAATAAAGATTAGGGCGCTGGTTTGAGAAACTGTCGCAGAATTTCGCGGGGCGATCGCCCCCAGGTATCCACATGCTCCACAATTAGCTCATCGTGAAGGCGGTAGGTGGACGTGCCATCGAACTCGATGTGGGGCGACCAAGGCAGCCGCGCTGCGCCGCTCAGCGTCCACACCGCCACAATCGTGTCAGGCATAGGAGCCTCAATGCGATGTACCTTGAACTGAATGTGGGTAAAAAACAACCGCGCCTGCACCCGCAATCCCCAAAAAATAAAGCGGTAGCTTCGCAGGCCGCGAAAGTGGTTGATGGGGTCGCGAAACTCAATGGTCGACGCATAGAGGTCGTAGGTGAGATCGTGCTCAAACAGATGGGGCAGTTCGCGATAGAGCCGGGCGATCGCTCGTTCTTGCACTGCAGATAAGGGCACAGGGCTGGAGTTGGGGGTCACGGGCCTATCGCGCTCAACGTAACGGTTTGAGGGTTTATTGTAGGGAACTCCCCGACAGAAAGTTCACCCCAATAGGTTCACCATAATCCTTTCCCTGATCAACCTGTCGATTGCAAATGAATCTAGGAGAGGTCTGAAATTGGCCTTCACTTCTAGTCAAAGCGCTGGCGGCTATCTGACCAGTGCAGCAACCGATAGCGATCGCCCTGTTGCACCAACAGGGTGGGGGTGGGCGTATGGCTGCGGGTGGCGATCGC
>JBGTOF010000006.1:0-2301 GCA_041742695.1 Elainellales cyanobacterium
CTAGAGCGCCTGGGGCCACCGACCTGTGTGATGGCCAACAACGTTTACCGCTGGGTGACCGACAGCGGACTGTCGCTAGAAATCAGGGTGAATGACGATGGCACGATCGCAGCATCGGGCTTGGCTCGGTAAGGGAGGGCAACCATGAAGTCAGCCCATCGGGATCGCGCCACCAGGGGCGGGCCGTCGGCTCAGCCCTACCCCACCACCTATCCAGCTCCAGCCAGCTACTACCAACCCCCAGCTAAGACAGCCTCCAGCCCCGCAGCAGAATGTCGGCCCCACTGGCAAGAGCTTTCCCCCGAGTGGCGCTACGTCATTGGCACCGCCATTCTGCTCAAGCATTACCTGCTCAAAATGGTTTTGCTATTCTGCATTGGCTGGTGCGTCTTCGTCATGGTCGATGCCGAGGTGAACGAGCGCTACACGGCCTACGTGTCTCGCTCTGAGGCGGTGGTCGAGGCGGTGGCTGGGTTTTATGCCGACGATTTCTACCAGCCGGTGAAGCAGCCCGGGGCAATCGCCAATTTCCCGATCACCTCCAACTATGGGATGCGACGGCACCCGATCACCGGGGAATACAGGTTCCATGCCGGGGGCGACCTGGGTACCCCTATCGGTACCAATGTCTACGCCATTAACGCTCGGCTCACGGATGTGACCACTGTGGTGTGCAGAGGCAGCGCCGCCGCCAAAAGCGGCACGGGCCTCTACGCAGAGTTTACGACTACCGCCTTCCCAGGGATGAAGTTTCGCTCGCTGCACCTGAGCAAGTGCGCCGAAGGGCGGCATATGGGGCAGCGGGTGGCGATCGCCCAGACTGGCAACAGTGGCTCTAGCACCGGGCCGCACCTGCACTTTGAGCAGTACCAAGACGGCAGCCTAGAAGAACCCCAGCGGGGGTATCTGCAATGGCACATGACCGGGGTAGCGCCCAAGGAGAGTTTGGAAGATGCCACGCGGCTCTATCGAGCTTTTACTGACGATGACCCTTCGCTGCGCCACCAGCCGCGCCCAGTTGGCCCCTGGGGGCGCTTTAGCGGTTGGATGAGCAGAAATCTGTTTGGCCCGCGCGGGGCCAGGGCCACGGGGAGCGATCAGAGCATCTCTGACGAGCTGCTCAAGCGAACTATCTGCCGCGCTGAGGGCACTTGCGAGCCAGATGGTACACCCAACGACAACTACGCTAGCCACACTGACCCGGGCAACCGAAAGCGAAACCAGGGATTTTTTAGCTATCAGCACGGCGCGGACAATCCCCAGGCTGCGGATCAGAAGCAGCTGGCGCGACTGCGGGCTGCTGAGAGGGAGTATCGGGCGCAGTCGAGGGCAAAGTGGGGGGGCGATTGTTCAAGGGCTTGTATGGTGGTGTGGCTCGATGCGTTTAACCAGAGCCCTGGGGCGGCTGGGTTTTTCATTAAGTATCTCAAGACGGCAGACCCGACGCCTGAGGAGCTGATTTGGGCGCGAACTCTGGCGCTGGAGGAGAGTCGGCGGGTGCATGGTGCGCCAAGCACGATGGATGTTGGCCGTGACCAGCGGCGCAGGGTTGAGGAGATTTTGCAGCAGTTGGTATTAGTGCCGTAGTGGGTGAAGCGATCGCGCCATTAGACCTGAAGCGGGGCTTAGTTGTTGGAAGCCTGAAGATAATTAGTATGATCGCGGCTAGAGCTGGGGGACTGGTTATACTGATTTTTTCCACCTAATGACCCATATAGGATAATTAGGCTGACGTATTTCCACCTAATCATCCCTACAGGTGTATCAAGCTGTCAGATTTTCACCTAATTTGCCGCATAGACGCATTAGGCAGAATTTTTCTCTCTTAAAAAAGAGGTAGGCGTTAAAAGATGGCGACGAATGAATACACAAAATACCTGGTCTTAAAGTCCGCCATTGAAGAACTCTTTGGCAATGAAGCCTGGTATGCGCTTAAAGAGTCGAACCATATCCCTACTTGGCGGAAGTACGGTGTTAAGACATTGCAGGCAGTGAGCGTTGCGATAGAGGCAACCGTTGATGTTTTCGACGATCAGTGGCGACAGGAGATTGATAACCAATTAGGGGATGGAATCGAGAAAATTAAAAAGGGTAACGATATTGACGAAATTGTCGCCACTCTTGCTGGAACCCTTATCCGAGTCACATTCACTCAGATTGCAGGGTAAGCGCAAGAAAAGTATCGAGGAATTGTGCTACGTTGCGAGACCTGCGGCAAGGACAGTAAGCATGTAGTCAGGACTCATCGAGGCTCGCTTTGCCTTCTGCTTGAGACTTCGTTTTTTTGAGGTTTCCTGGTTC
>JBGTOF010000047.1:0-6573 GCA_041742695.1 Elainellales cyanobacterium
TTTTAAAAGGGTCAGATTGAGGATCAAAAGCCACCTGTACGGATCACATTGTTCCTTGAAACCCTCATTCCTTCGTAGCAGTTCCTCAGTAGTTGAGGTAGTTCAAGTAACTCCAGAGGGCTTTTCAAACACCCTCTAAGACCCACAAACAGCAGCAACATCCCCAATCGTTTGGGAACTCTCCATTGCTGCTTTAGGCTAGACCATACCCGGGTATGAGACGGAGAGAAATCTGGGACATTTGCCGATACCGTAACCGATTTTATCGAGTTGGCCGCGCTCATAAAGATTCCGAAGGTTAGAGGAGAGAGTAAAACGGACAGATAAGCACATCCCAAGCCTTGAATAACTACGCCCGTAGAAATTCAGTGGACTTTAATTGTCCCCACTTTTATTTTCTTTAGAAATAGTTTCTTTAGAAATTAAAGAGGCTTAGTTGAGCGCGATATAGCCTTAATAATTCCCGCCGAAAAGTTAGGAGTAACGAGGTAAAAAAAGAGAATAGATGAGAAATATTAAAAAAATATAATGGTCTTGACTCTATCCTAATTCGATCGCTGAGATTTTGCATATGCAAAATCTCATGGTCTAGAACCTGACCCGGTTGTCTCTTGTCGGACCGTAACAGTTGATACAAATAGAATCTTCAAAATCCTACTGAATAGGCATGTTGGCTTATGCCTGCAGGTGCTGTGGTTGATTCATGGGTTTGATTCAATGGATGGGCTGTTGAACCCAGGGCGCTTGCTGATTGATCTCCAGCAGGCTAACGGATTGGCGCGTCGATTGGCGGGGTGCATGCAGCCAGAGGCGATCGCCCGCTGCATTACCGACGGGTTAGTCGAAACATTTGACAGCGCGTTTGCCCGCATTTGGTTGATAGAGCCCGATGGCCAGGCGCTGCGACTGGTGGCCTCGTCGGGCATGTATACGCGGCTGGATGGCTCTTTTGCGCGGGTGCCGATGGGCGCATTTAAAGTCGGCAAGATCGCCCACAATCAGGTGCCATTTCTTAGCAATAACTTGGCAGAAGAAACCTGGGTCAAAGATCGCAACTGGGCGATCGCCAACAACATTCGTGGCTTTGCGGGCTATCCGCTGCTGGTGGGCGATCGCGTCGTGGGAGTGCTCGCGATGTTTAGCCACCATGCCCTCGCTCCCGAATTTTTAGAAGTCTTGCAAGGCTTGTGCACCACCGTAGCCGTAGCGCTAGAAGCTGCGATTCAGTTTCAGCAGGTGCAGGGGCGATCGCCCTTGACTGCACCAATCACCAGCGCCTCGCTTTCTGACCAAATTGCTGCACTGCTTATCACACCCCGCCTCACTCTGGTGGGTACCGAGCAGCCCTTGCCTGCCTCAACCACCCATCTCTTTCTCAAAGCAGCAGAATCACTCAACCGGCTCCCGTGCCTCTATGCGCGGCTCACCTATCAGCCCGAGTGGGTCGCGCTAGAGGCCATTGTTTCGGTGCGCGCCGCTGGAGCGCAGGAGGGGCCTCATACCGTGGGCGATCGCTTTGAAGAACTGGCCTTCACGGTGTCGTGCCTGGGCGGCACCCTGCAAACCCTTGCCGACGATAGCCCCAATGCGGTGCAGGTTATGCTCAAGCTGCCTTACCCCACCTGTGACTTCGGGGCACCCGTTCGGGTGCAGTGTTCTCTGCCGGTGCTCCACATGGCCTTTACCCATCTCGCCTATCAAGCGGGGCTGCGGGTCTACAACACGGGCGATCGCACCGTTCCCCTGCTCACCAACGAGGCTCAACTGCTGACTACCGCTGACCATGTTTTGTGGATTCAGACTCCCCATACTCCCCCACCTGCCGGGATTGCCGCCGTGCTCGATCTCGCGACTCAACCCGAGCAACTGCGCCAGGCCGTCGCGGCGGTGCTGCAAGGTAAGTCCTGGGGCCATGCACCGCAGGCAGGTTCGCCGCTATCAGAGCGAGAGCACGAAATTATGCGGCTGCTGACCGAGGGAATGCGCGATCGCGACATCGCCAACCACCTCGTCATCAGCGAGAGCACGGTCAAGTTTCATCTGAATAATGTGCTGACAAAGCTCAACGCCCGCACCCGCTATCAGGCGATTCATCAAGCGGCCTTAGCGGGTTGGCTCCTGTGACGTCTGGTGGGTCGTGAACTAATTAAGAGTGGGCTGCGTCATGTTAGGTGTTGCAAGCCGCTAAAAATGATGGAATTTCCCTTCTGCGAACACCCCAAGGCCCATAAGCATGGGCAGACAAGTAAAGGAAGCAAGCGCTACAAATGTTCAAAATGCAGTGAAACCTTTACCGAAACGATAGACACGATTTACTACCGACGTCGGGTGCTCGCAGAGCAAATCGAGATGATTCTCCAATCCCATGCCGAAGGCACCAGTCTGCGGGGAATTAGCCGTGTGAGCAAGCGTTCTTATGAAACGGTGGTGAGCATCGTGAATGCTGCCAGTTAGAAAGCTCAACAGGTTCATAATGAAGAGGTTAAGGATGTAGAGAGTGACAAAGCTGTAGCTGATGAGATGTGGGCATTTATAAAAAAAACAAAAGCGCTGTGGTCCTGACAAGTGAGAGGTTGGAGACTGCTGGATCGGTGTGAGTTTAGCCAAAGAGAGGGGTCTGATTTTAACTGCCCGAGTCGGCAAACATACCGATGAAATTTTAACTGAGTTGATCGCGAATGCAGAAGGGAAAACGGACGCTAAACACTGGTATACAGATGGTTGGGCCGGTTATGAGCGAGTCTTGACATCCGAGGTAATTCATATCATCGGCAAAGAAAATACCCAACGTCTTGAGCGCACTAACGGAATTATCAGGCAACAAACAGGACGCTCGCATCGTCGTCAGAAATAAGTTTGGCAAGCTGTGGGCGCAAACCAAAGTCACCACTCGTTTAATCGTCAGCTACTTTAACTGGATATGGCGACATAGTCGGACCAAGAACACAGCCGCTCAACGAGCTGGACTAGCCTCCCAGCCTTGGTCGTGGAATGATGTCGCAACCTATCCCACATTTTACTGAGGCACTACCGTGTTTCCTTTTGAGAGAGACTCATCAATAGCGAACGCGAACGCTGTTGCTCTACTGCTGTAGGGCTGATGGGTTCTGTGCGAGCCAGCATTTGGATGCCGATGTCTTGGCGAACATCAGGGCATCGGCTAGCGGCGATGGAAAGCGCTGGGCTCATGAAGCAGGGGCACTAAAGGGGTTGGCGACAAGCTTTTAGACGACCTGATCGCTCCAAAGTGTCACCCGACTTTGAACTGCCCCGGTCTCCGGGGTAGGGCGCAACATAACAATACTCGCAAGATTAAAATGCCGCATTTTCTGTGTTAACTAACTCAATATCTTCAATGTCACCCGCCGTGACAAGAATGGATGAATAGCTGCCATCCCCCAGAAAATAATTGAGATACAGATCAGAACCATACTGCGCCATCACGGTGTATTCGCCAGGGGGTAAGCCCACCTGAAATTGTCCCTCGGCATTACTATTGACCCATCCAACTAAATTAGGATGCTGCAACGCCACTTCCAATGACCAACGAGGGGAGCCGGACCCCATAATTTTTCCGGAGAAGAACCAGATTCTGGTACTTATGGGCTGAGGGTCAGATCGCTGCGGATTTGCATCAATCGAAGGCATCTGATCCCCACTCAGGGAAAGAACCGCTCCAGTGATTCCTTGGGGTTGCTCAGGCAATTGTTGTTGAGCAGGTGTGGTGGGGCCAGCAAGCGTCACTTGGGTCATTGAGTTAGAACGTCCTAATGAAAAAATCCATGTTATTCCCAGTATCAATCCAATCACCACAACAAATGCACCTAGACGGTTCAGTCTAATGACTTCATATTGGGCCATAAACTTCGCAGTGTTGAGATTCTGTCTGAAGGAAATTTCAGAAAGGTCTGCTTTCTGACTTCAATGATGAATCGTTGAAAGGGCATTTCGCCTAATGCCCTTTCAACGACGAGAGGCAGGAACAACCATCTCTTTATTCAGCAACGCCATATTCAGAGATGAACGACCGGTACTGCCACTCGATTACGCCAATCGAGTGGCAGTACCGGTCACAATGCTCCGAACCTGAGCAGAAGTCAGGTTGCGATTCGCACTCAGCATCAACGCCACAACCCCCGCTGTATGAGGTGCTGCCATCGATGTTCCACTAACGGAACTATAGCCGTTTCCTGGTACCGTCGAGACAACATTAACTCCAGGAGCAACCACATACTGCATTTGGCTATTAGTGCCTGCCCGATTCGAGAAAGGTGCAAGTTGACGGCTGGAATCAACGGCCCCAACAGCTAAACCATCCGTCAATGCGTAACGAGCTGGGAACGTAGGCTGGCTCTCGCCAAAGTTACCAGCGGCGGATACGACCACACTGCCTCGGGAGGTTGCGTAGCGGACTGCCTCCCGTACGATCGCAACGTCACTACTGGTTGCTCCATTTGCTGGTGCCGTTCTCAGACTCATGGTGATCACATGGGCTCCGTTATTGGCTGCATACCGAATACCATCAGCCAATGCCGCATGGTATTGACTAATCGAAACATTACCAATCACCCGTACCGGCATAATGCGTGCATTGTAAGCAACCCCAGTCACTCCAAAGCCATTGTTTTCAGCGGCAATAGTACCTGCCACATGTGTTCCATGATTCTCCTCATCCATTGGATTATTATCACGACCGATAAAGTCCCAACCTCGAACGTCGTCAATAAAACCGTTTCGGTCATCATCGATCCCGTTCCCCGCAATTTCACGGGTATTAACCCAGATATTATCATTCAAGTCAGAATGGTTGTAATCAACGCCTGTATCCAAAACAGCAACAACGATTCCCTGTCCTCTGTAGCCCTGCGCCCAGACTTCTGGTGCATGCACCAGATCATTCCCCCAGTTATTACCTCCTAAATCGGCAACATTCGGAAATGGACTGGTTCGGCCAACTGCGCTAGCCACGGCGGAAGCGGCGTTAACTAATCCATACCCATAGGTCGAATTAAAGCCACCAGTGGCAACGGAAGCGGCAAGAGTCAGCCTGTAGTTGGTGTTGTTCCCGCTAAAGGGATAAACTCGCACAAAGTACGTTCCAGCAGCCAATTGACGGTTGATAATTTCTTCCGTTGTGCCGCTGTTCACTGAGCTTTGGATGACGACGCCACTACTATTAAGGAGTTGAACATCAGCATCACCGGACAACCCATTTAATCCTAAGCTAAAGTTGCTGAGGGTACCCAAGGTAAATCGATAGTAGTCATTCGTATCAGTACTACCAACAAAATCCTGGAAGGAGCGACTATTACTGAGGGCGCCGACATTAAAAGCAGCGGCTAGGGTATTACCCGCATTATCAGGTTGGCTCGCAGTCGCTGCAGTCAAAGCAAGATTGTAATTGGTATTACCACTGAATGGATACACCCGCACATAGTACGTACCTGCTAGCAACCTAGCGGCGATGGCTTCTGAAGTGGTACGTTCACGGTTCGACACCTGAATTACCTGTCCATTGCTATTCAATAACTGGACATCAGCATCAGAACTCAGACCTGTCAGTGCCAGGCTAAAATTACTACTCTGATTCAGGGTAAAGCGGTAATAATCGTTGGTATCAACGCCACCAACAAAATCATTAAAGGAACGACTACCCGATAGCGCACCAAGATTTCGAGCAGTAGCCAGGGTATTACCTGCCCGATCAACTGGCGTAGCGACAGCAGATAGCGCCAGGTTGTAGTTGGTACTACCGCTGTATGGATAGACCCGTACGTAATACGTTCCGGCAATTAAGGTACTGGCCATTGATTCAGGGCTCGAACCAGCGGCTGTGGAACTCAAAATGACCACGCCATTACTATTGAGGAGATGAACATCGGCATCAGCAGAAAGTCCATTAAGCGCCAAGTTAAAAGTGCTATTTTGGCTGAGGGTAAAGCGATAGTAGTCGTTGGTATCGCTGGTGCCAACAAAGTCTTGGAAGGAACGACTGCCGGCCAGTGTTCCGATATTTCGAGCGGTCGCGATTGTGTTACCTGCATTATCCGGAATAGCAGGAACCGCAGAAGCCGAAAGGTTCAAATTATAGTTGGTACTCCCGCTAAACGGATAGACTCTCGCATAGTAGGTGCCAGCAGTCAACGTTCGAGTGATTCTCTCAGGATTTGTGCCACTGGCGACTGAGCTCTGAATTACGACGCCTGCACTGTTAAGGAGTTGTACATCCGCATCTGCAGTAAGTCCATTGAGAGCCAGAGTAAAGTTACTGGTACCTGTCACCCTAAAACGATAGTAGTCGTTGGTATCGTTGATGCCAACAAAGTCTTGGAAGGAACGACTGCCGGTCAGTGTTCCGACATTTCGGGCGGTCGCGATTGTGTTACCTGCATTATCAACTGCGGAAGCCGAAAGGTTCAAATTATAGTTGGTACTCCCGCTAAACGGATAGACTCTCGCATAGTAGGTACCAGCAGTTAACGTTCGAGTGATGCTCTCAGGCCTTGTGCCACTGGCGACTGAGCTCTGAATTACGACGCCTGCACTGTTAAGGAGTTGTACATCCGCATCTGC
>JBGTOF010000106.1:0-3989 GCA_041742695.1 Elainellales cyanobacterium
TCCCCTGATCTGAATCGATTTGAGCAAGAGTCGCTGATTCACTTACTTAGCCAAGTAGCAGTTTCTTGGGAGCCGATTAAGATCCTTCAGGAAACCGCAGAGGCTGTTAATGAAGTTATTTTTGAGCTGAAGGTTGAGGAGATAGAATTCTATGTCGTGCGCCGAAAACTGGCTGATACGAAATCGATTGGTTTAAGTCCCCGTGAGCTGGCGATCGCCCAGCTAATTGCTCAGGGATTGCCCAACAAAATGATTGGCAGCAGACTTGAAATTAGTCCTTGTACGGTGTCTACTTATTTACGGCGAATTTTTGGCAAATTGGGCGTGTCTTCGCGGGCTGCGATGGTGGCTCGCCTTATGCAGGAAAAGATGTTATGAGGCGAGCGGAATCCTTGAGTCTTGTAGGGTAACTAAAAAGGGATAAGCGTTGCATCCGCGAACAGACAAAGCCCATACGTGCTGAGCCGTCAGGCTGATGTCATTCTCAAGTTGGCTGATAGCGTTTTGGGAGGGAGTGATTTGGCTCATTTCATGTGGCGCACTGGATAGCACGCTCTAGCCTAAATTGGTGACTATAATTGAGCCATAAAGCGCAAAGCTGTTGTGTTTGGCTGGTTTTTATGGCGATTCTCCACATTGACTTGCGGCCAGGGCTAGACGAGAACACCGCAATCTTGCGATATGGCTGGGACAATCTAAACCAGCACCAGCGCCGCACCCTGCCCTTGGCAGAGGTGGATGGTCTAGTTGACCAGATGAACCAGGCGTATTATGTTCGGCGGCCCCAAGATTTTGTTATCACGGGTCAGCAGCTCTATCGCCCTTCCATTAGGGGCGATCGCTCCTGCTGTGTTGATGTAGAGTGAGCAACTGAAGTCACCCGAGTACTTGAACAGCACGATCTAGGGCGAGTACTTGCAATGGGAAAGCTGTGGGCTGAAATTGTCGCATGACGAAGGTAAAGAACGCATGCTATAAACTCGCTTCTGTCTATTCTAAAATTAAGTTTTGACGATAAATTAGATCCTAACTTGCCCCGTAGGAGTATCGCCAGACGATGAACCGCCGCCGCTCAACGCTTAGCCATAAAGGGTTAGTCGGTCTGTTTGCTCTCGCTTTGGTGTTGTCGGTTATTTGCGGTTCCTATGCGCCGGTGCATTCACAGTCATCAACCCTGTCTCCCCGTGCGGCACTGGAAGAGCGGATTCGCACTGATGTGGCACGTCATCTGACGATTCGGAATGCTCCGCTGGGTCATGCCGACATTCAAGCCTTGTATGGGGATGCAGCAGATACAGCTGGGCTGAGCTATCCCGACTTAATTGACCTCTACGAAGGAGAATATGCCGCCCAACAAGCGGCACAAAAACCCAGGCCTTGGGAAGGGTTTGTGCCCAACGCCGGGTGGTTATTCGGCCTATTGGCTCTGGGCGTTGCGGCCTATGTGACGGTACTAAAGAAATGGTTTGAAGCCCGCTACCAAGCAATCGGGAATTGGGTATATCAGCGGCTATCGGGCACGCGCCTATTTCGCAATGTGGCCCTGCGGAAATATCGAGCGGCTTTGGTGCAGAACTATCAAAACCTGCCCATGCCCTTCCTCAAAAACCGAGACCCGCTGAAGATGAGCGAGGTCTATGTGCCGCTGAAGGTATCGGAACCCAGGAAAACGCAGGATGCTACCGGGAAACTGCCGACCGATGTTGCAATTGATGCCCTCAAGGCAATTGGAGAGCACCGCCGCCTGATGGTGATTGGGGAGCCTGGTTCGGGCAAGTCGGTGCTGTTGAAATACCTAGCCTGGGCCTACGGCTGTGGACAACTCGATACTCTGACTGATCGGCCCACCGTGGTGTTGCTAGATTTGTATCGCCTCAGCGATGCCACCCTAAACCCAGACAAGCTACTGCAAGCCTTGGTGGATGTCTTTAATCGCAACCAGTTTCCCAATGCCAAAAACCTAGTGGCGCAGGGGTTGGCTGATGGCACGTTAATGCTGCTGCTGGATGGCCTGGACGAGGTGAACAGCGATGTGCGCGTCCATGTGGTGGGGGTGATTCGCGACTTACTGAAAACACATAGCCAATGCCGGGTGGTGATCACCTGCCGCACGGCTGTTTACGACAACGAATTTTACGACATTGTGAATCGCAAGCTGGAGGTGGTGGAATTTACCGATCAGCAAATGCGACGGTTCCTCAAGGCGTGGGAACCGGAGATGATCGCCACTGACAAATCGGTGAACCAGATGATGGCGGCGTTGCAAGAGCGGCCTCTGATTTTGGAGCTGGCCCGCAACCCCCTACTACTGACCCTAGTGGCTTACCTCTATGTGGAACCCGCCTTTGTATTGCCTCGCTCACGGGCCGCGTTCTATCGAGAATCGACAGCCCTGCTGCTTGATCAGCGCAATTATAAAGGCGACGACGAGTATCAGTACAACCGCTACCAGGCCGATAAGAAACGCAGGGTGCTGCAACACCTGGCCCTATATACCCAAGACCACAGTACCGACTTGAAGGATCGCCGCAGTCTGGCGGCGGCGGCGGTGCGCGAGGAAATTCGAGCGATTTTGCCCACCCTCGACATTGAGCCAAAGGAAGCCGCCACCCTGCTGAAGGAAATTACCGACCGTAGTGGCCTACTGATGCTACAGATGGAAATTGATGGTGGGGAGTGGTATATGTTTCCCCACCTCACCTTGCAGGAATACTTTGCGGCGGCAGCGCTCAAGGATCAAGACAGTGAGCTTATCCAACGGTTTGAAGCGGATCCCGTGGCCTGGCGCGAAGTGGTGAAACTGGGGTGCAGCTTGGCCAACGACAGCACCGCTCTCGTCGCCGACGTGTATCAGCGGGATCCGATTACGGGTTTGGAGTGCCTAGCGGAAGCCAGCCAAGTAGACCCCGCTTTGGCCAACCGGATTATTGAGTACTTCAAACAAAAGATTGACCAACCCCAACCAGACGACACGCTAGCCCGTGCCTTTGGGGCCGTAGCGGCCAGTGCCCAACCCCGTGGACAGGCGATGTTTAATTTTTTGGAGGCTACCCTTTTTGACCCAAAGGCATCGGATAGCCAGTACACCTTTGCGGCGGAAGCCCTCTCTAGAACCAACCTACCCAAAGCGGCAGCGGTGCTGGTACAGTGGTACCAAAACAGCGAACTGATTGTCCGCATGGGGGATCTGGCCGTGCCCAAGTTAGCGGAACTCGCCCAAACAGGCGTCCTCCAGGCGTTACAAGAACTATGTGAAATCGCCACCCCCGATGCCGCCAACGCCCTGGTGCCACTTCTGTGGAGTGACCAGCCCCTTGTGGCGAGTCAGGCGGCTTGGTACCTCGGTAGTTTACTGACTCAGCCAGGCATCGAAGCGACCCTGCGGGAGTTTGAGCTAACTCCCCACCAGCGGCGGGCAGAAACCATCGACTGGATTTGGCAACCCTTCAACGAACCAAACCATTCCACTTTGCCCACCCTCACAGGCCGGATCGCCTACCTACTGGAGCGTCACCCTTGGGCATCCAACTCAATCCGACCCCCTCTCGATCCTCGGCTAGTGGTGCCAGTGTGTACCCTCCGCCTTAAACCCAGCGTCTTACCAAAGTCTTTGTCAGACAGCATAAAGATCCTGTTAGATCAAACGGCGCATAGTCCACAGCTAGATCAAGCTTGCCTAAGGGCTAGAGATCAGTTACTCGACAATCAACCCGATGTCGATCAACCCTGGAGAGCATTAATTGCCACCCTGCCCCCAAGGGTTGAACTAGACTTGCTTAGTCGGCTGATTGCCCAGCACCAACCCAATCGTAGCCATTGGCGCAGCTTGTTCAACGTAGTTAAGTACGACCTAAGAGGGTGTTTGAAAAGTCAGGAAAGTCGTAAAAAAGCTCACTCAGTGTAGGCTGCGAATAGCAAATATCTACAGCCCTGAGTGAGTCAGATGCGTAAAGCATATCCCAGCAACCTAACCCGTGCTCAATATGAAG
>JBGTOF010000059.1:0-17790 GCA_041742695.1 Elainellales cyanobacterium
ATCAATGAACTGACGACCGCACGCTACACAGATGTGGTTTTGTTTACCCTTTCTCTTCCCATTCTTACGGATATGGGTAGCTCCACACTCTGGACATTGCATCGCAGATTTCCCTAACTCATCTCTTAATTATGCAATGCCCGGAAAACCTTATCGTTCTCGAAGAAGTTGAGCAATCACATCGGCGCGATCTGGTACTTTGTGCATCATTACAATGCCTCACTCCCCTCCTAACCATTACTATGCAGCACTACCCGTGTGTGAAGCACTTAGACCGCAAACCGATTCCTGACATGACTAAAGACTTGGTCGGAAAGCTGTTTGGCGACCGAGGGTATATTTCGCAGGCCCTCTCTGAGTCCCTCTTTGAGCGGGGTATGGAGCTGATTACCAAACGGCGCAAGAATATGAAAAAGGCTCTGATGCCGCTGCTCGACAAAATCCTGCTGCGCAAACGTCCGATTATCAAGATGGTCAATGACCCACTCAAAAACCTCTGCCAGCTCGTTCGCGAAGCATGCCGAAGGCAAACATTCGCGTCCCCGCAGTCCCTTCAATTTCCTCGTCAACCTGGTCTCGGGCCTGATCGCCTACACCTATCACCCCGATAAGCCCTCGTTGGGCATCCCGAATGATGAGCTTAAAGCCCTTCCTCAAGCTGCTTTCTAACTGTCGAACTCATGTAAACCAAGCGTTATAGCCCTGAATCTGGATCTGAGGGGGCTGTGTGGTGGGCAATTAGGCGAGGGGCGATCGCATCCTCTCCAATCACTCCTCCCTGCCGATCAAACAAAATGGTGCCTACCGTCAGCGTCGCAGCCGCATACTTCTGCACATAGCGCTTGGCCTGGTCACTCACGCATTGCGCTAGCGCTGTAAAGACGGGCGTAGCCAAGCCCAGCGCAGCGAGTGCTGTGTAGGCCGCATCCGCCGTGGGGGCCGCCAGCACTGCTTGCGCGGCATCGAGCCTTTGAGTTTCTTGAATCACCTTCGCACTAATGATTTCGCGTTTGGCATCAGCCAAATGGCTAGAGGTGTTAAAGATGCCGCCCGCCAGCTTTACCAACTTGCCCTGGTAGCCCAGCAGCAGCACCGACCTGGCCCCCCGCAGCCCTGCTTCCACCAGTAGCGCTCCCAGCCAGTTTCCCGTTTGCACAATCGCGGTCGTGGGCAGGCCAAGCCGATCCGCCACCTGCCGCCCATTGCTGCCAATGCAGAAGATTAGATCGGGGTGCGTCACCACTTTCGCCTGAAGATCGGCCCGAAATTCTTCTAGATGATCAGCCGCAGAGAGGGGCTGAGAGATTCCGCTAGTCCCCAGCAGCGACAACCCCTCTAGCACTCCAAACGCCGCGTTAGAGGTGCGCTGCGCCAACTGCCGCCCCTCTGGCAAAATAATGGTGACCGTGACGGTTTTTTCGGGGGGAACCAGCGGCAGCAAATTTGCCTCTAGTAGTCGTCGCGCATAGCGATAAATGGCAGGGTCGCCAGTGGCAGTGATGCCTAGCCCTTCTCCCCCCTGTAAAATCAACGGCTCAGCCGATGCACTCCCTTCTAAAGATGTGGTGCAATGCTCTTTTGGGGACGCGGTGCGATCGCCCACCTGCACCCAGGCCCAAATTGGTGTATCTCGGGTCAAATCCAAATTATCGCCAGGGTCGCTGCGGGTTACGGCAAGGGCACTACCCGCATCTAGACAAGCCACCTGCTCCACCGCGATTTCTGCCTGCTCAGGGAGCAAATCCAGCAGTACTGTCGTGGGAGATAGTACCAACCCAAGCCGATGCATCAGTGCGGCCTTTGCTGCCGCCGCCGCAAACACCGGCAACGTATAACCACTCCGAGCCATAGACATCCTAAAAAATATCACTTCAGTGGCAGCCCAGCGCCAAACCCCAACGCGACGCAAGAGGAATGGCACACCTCTGAAGCCTATCTAAACCAACACCCCTAGCGCTAGACCCGCTTCTGTTCCTGATTCAAGCAGTATTGCTCTGGTTTTAGAAATCGTCGCTCATGGGCCGCGATACAGTGCGAATTCCGGTGCAAACATGAGTGCGAACTCTATGCCTCACCGCTTCTATCGCCGTCCATTCAACACTCTAGATAGCAGACGCAGCAGAGGTGGGGAAGTGGCGATCGACGACGTGGGTGATGTCGTCTGGGCGAAGGCGCGTATAGTGAGTTTTGTCAGGCATGACTACATTGGGGCCAGCTTTGCAACGCTTCATGCAGCCGGTGCCCTTGATGGTGATTTGGTGATCTAACTGGCGATCGCTCAACTCTTGCTGCAAAGCCGCCACCACTGCGCTGCCGCCCCGCTTGCAGCAGTCAGATTTTTGGCACACCAGAATACAGGCTGTTGGCGCGGGTGCTGGCTTAGCCGGGGGCGTCGCGGCCAACTGGCTCCGTGCAGACGCAACAGCCATCATAGGCAGAGGCAAGGCGGCTGTCGTCGCGAGGTCAAGCGTGCCTTTGCTCAGAACCAGAGCCTTCAACTTGGTGACAGTGCCATCCATTTCGACGGTTTGTTCCCCACGCACATAGACCCAGTCTCCTGGGGTCAAGGTTTGCCGGCAGGCGGCACGAGCTTCTTTGGTCAGCTTAATGTGATGCTCACCCGTGGCGTTGGCAAGGCGCAAGCCTTTGATTTTGTACCCATCTTTAACGACCAACTCTAGCAAGCGGCCTTCAAGCTGAAAGGAGGTTTTGGTGCTGTAGGATTTTCCCATGATCTGTTGATATCAGTGTACGTAAGCAGTGGAGTGTCAATCGACTATTAATAAATTGGTGATGAGCTGGATTATCTTTATGAACTCATTGATTTATCTAAGGATGGGGGCGCGTCAATCGCTGTATGAGAAGCACGACAGCATCTTAGAACGTTAGAGCTATAGTGCAGTGCGGTAGTGCAAGGTCAGTGCAGGCCATTAGTCTGTGCACCAGCAGCGCTCTAACCAGTCAAGCTGCCAGCGACGAGGCTGGGTCAACTGCTGCACAACACTCCAAATTTGAATGGCGTCGTGGGCAGAAGCCAGACGGGCGCTAAGGCGGCCATCTGCAGAACACTGGCAATCAATCCCCAACTCCTGTAGCCGGTGGTAAACTAACCAGCGATCGCTGCGATCAACCTGAACGATGTAGTCGGCAGTCGTGTCGGCAAGGCTGTCGGCAGTGGCCGCACCAGCAGAGGCTAGCGATTCAGAAAAAGAATAGTTCATTCAGCAGACATGAAAATAAGGGACGACGAAATAAAAGGGAGGAACTGAACTAATGAAAGTCTTTCTTAGTTGATGCGACAAGGCATAGGGCAGATGGACGGGCGATCGCCGACTAGGGCACATTACACAATCGTTCTAGAGGCTGAGGCTAGATGCAGTCGTGATCAGAGAAACCAATTCGGGGATGTCAGCGGTGAGATACTGCATAAATTTCGACTAGGGTTGACGCAAGTGGCTTGTGCCTAGGGCATTTAGGGCGATCGCCCCGAGATAACGCTCCATACTCTTAAACCGTCTGAAGACGTTAAGCCTAGTCAAGCAAGGCTCAATCTAGCTGGATTCTCTCCGAAGCCTAAGCCAAGGCTCACAATTGCAGCCTGGCAAGCTCGATTCAATTAGCCTACTTATTGAAAATGATCTTCAACAAGCACTTCATTAAAAATAACTCATAACCGACCCTTTTGAAAAGGGTTTTCAACAGTGTTGTGATTGGCACACCATGGGTTTTGATTTTGACAGGCCGCATAAGACTCGCCTACGGCATGCTGCGTCCAGAAAAACATGACCGATCCACTAAGACCGAATGGCAAAGGTTGAAAGGCAAAACCAATTCGTAGACTGCCATTCTCTAGCTGCCTATCCGCCGCTTCGACATTCTGCTAAGGATGGTGTTAGGAGTGGCCCACAGGGTTTGGGGAGTGCTGCTGGAATTGCTCGTTGAGGTATAGCAGTAAGTCCTGCACAGTTTCTAGATCTAACTCTTCTAGATATGGGCTGAGTGAAATGTCGAAGCGATCGCCAAAATCATCACAGAGCGCCAAATACCAATCAAACCAGCAAATATCTGTCCAGCAGAGATCGTCCTCAAGACGATCACTCGGCACCACGCGCCCGATCTCAATACCAGAATAGTCGGGCAATTTTTGGTAGACAAACTCAGCCACTGCAAACGCAATGCAACCTGGCGCACAGTGTCGCTCATACCAATTGTCTAAACTTAGGAATGGGCGATCGCCCAACAGCCGGTTCACCCGCCGCCGCATCGCCAAGTCAGGACTTAGAAGTCCATAGGCTTCAAGGCTTGGAATAAGGTTGATAATCCGTTGCCACATACAGTTGAAACATTCAGGCGGGTGAGGATACCCAAGTATTCCCATCCCAAATGTAATCTCTCAAGGTTTGCGCTTTCATTGGGCGATCGCGCTAAACCTCGTACCTAAGGCTTAGCCGGAGTCTGATTAAATTCCTTTCTAATAGATGCCACCTCTGGCATATGACAAGATGGATAGGGTATTTATGGCTATGGTTTGATGATGTCTCCTAAATCAGATCCCCATCCATCGTTTCAACAGCTCCGGCAAATCCGAAAGGCGCTGCTTGCCCTGCATAAAGCGCTGCTTAACTCCGAGCGCAATGCCTATGAGCAATTTCATGGCCCCATTCAGTCGCCTGGAGAGTTCTTGCAGTTGGTGGTCGGGCACGAATGGTTTGCCTGGCTGCGTCCCATGTCCCAGTTTATTGTCGAAATGGACGAGGTGCTGCTCTCAAAAGAGCCCGTGCCGCCCGACGCTGCCGACCACCTTTTGCAGCAGGCAAGGGTGCTAGTGCAACCCGCTGAATATGGCACGGAGTTAGAGCGGGGCTACTTTCGGGCGATTCAGCGCGATCCCGATATAGCCGTCATGCACCGACAGATAAAAGACTTGCTAGCTGCAAATTCTTAACCTTGACCTGATTAATCCATTCCTTAACCCCACATTCCTCAACCCCTATGATTGACCTCTACTACTGGCCAACGCCCAACGGCCACAAAATCACTATCTTTCTCGAAGAAGCGGGGCTAGAGTACCGCATCATTCCCATCAATATTGGCGCGGGCGATCAGTTTAAGCCAGAGTTTCTGAAACTGTCGCCTAACAATCGCATGCCTGCCATTGTCGATCTGCAGCCGACGGGCGGTGGCGATGCGGTGTCGGTGTTTGAATCGGGCGCGATTTTGCTCTATTTGGCCGAAAAGACCGAGCAGTTTTTAGGGTCAGGGGGCGATCGCACCCGGGTTTTAGAATGGCTGTTTTGGCAGGTGGGAGGGCTTGGCCCCATGGCTGGGCAAAACCACCACTTTGGGCAATATGCGCCAGAAAAAATTCCCTACGCCATCACCCGCTATGTCAACGAAACTAACCGGCTCTACGGCGTGATGGATCGGCAACTGGCTCAGCATGAGTACTTAGCGGGAGCTTATTCAATTGCCGATATGGCATCCTATCCCTGGGTGGTGCCCTATGAACGGCAGCAGCAAAACCTAGAGGATTTTCCTCATTTAAAGCGATGGTTTGAGGCTATTCAGCAGCGTCCGGCGGTGGTTCGCGCCTATGCCAAGGGCGAGGCGTTTTCTCAGCCCTCCACCATGACCGACGAAAGTCGAAAGATTCTATTTGGGCAATCGTCTGCCTCCTTGAAAGACTCTCCTTGAAGAAAACTTTAAGAGAACGTAATTGCCTGCACCCTTACACCATCAAGATGATGAGGGCATACTGAGAAAAGTACTCCAGGTGTCCCTCTCACCCTTACTGGTTAATAAGCAAGATGGTAGGCAAACAAAGGTTTGCAGACGGCTGGGCGATGCGGCGGATGCCTCTGCGATTAGTGCTGATTGTGCCGTTTGTGGTGCAAACCGTCGGGGCCGTGTGGCTGACGGGCTGGTTGGCCATTCGCAATGGGCAGCACGCTGTGAATGAGGTAGCGAGTCAACTGCGCCACGAGACGGGCGATCGCATCTCCCAAACCCTGGATGATTTTTTGGAGACGCCGCACCTGGTCAATCGGTTAAGCGCCGATGCCATCCGCCGAGGGTTCCTAGACCCAACGGATAAGCTAGCGACCTACCGCTATTTGCGACAGTTAATGCTCGACTTTCCTACCGTAGAGTCGATGTTTTGGGGGCGTCCCAATGGGGAATTTATTGGCAATGGTCGGTTCGATCAAGGCCTTTACCGATACATGACTGCAGGCCCATCAGACGGGGGCGCGATCCGCTTTTATGACGTAGATTTGGCGGGCAATCCCACAACTCTGATTAATGAGACATCTGGCTTTGAGACGATCACACGGCCTTGGTATACCGCTGCCATAGCCGCAGAGCAGCCGACTTGGGGCGATGTATTTGCGTATCACGCCTATCCCCTGTTGGCGTTGCCGGCTTCGGCTCCGATCTACGACGCTGAGGGCAACCTCGTGGGGGTGGTAGGCAGCAACTTTTTCATGAGCCAGATTAGCGAGTTTTTGCAATCCTTAACCATTGGTGAGCGTGGACAGGCTTTTGTGGTAGAACCGTCGGGCTTGCTTGTGGCAAGCTCAACCGATGAGCCGCTGTTCTGGATGGAGGATGGGCAACTCCAGCGGCGGCGGGTGCAGCAGTCAGGCAATGACCTGTTGCGGGGAGCGGCTGCAGCTCTGGAGCAGGAGTTTGGGCATTTCTCGCAGCTTGGGCGGCCCATGCAGTTGGAGTTTGAGCTGGAGGGCGATCGCCAATTTGTTGAAGCCATTCCCTATCGGGATGATTGGGGGCTGAACTGGCTAATTGTCGTGGTGGTGCCCGAGTCAGACTTTATGGCTCAAATCAACGCCAACACGCGCATCACCATTGCACTCTGTGCAGGGGCGCTGCTGCTGTCGGTGGCGTCGGGCATTGTGACGGCACGATGGCTGGCGCAACCGTTAGTAGCGCTTAACCAAGCCACTAAGCAGATTGCCCAGGGCAACTTACAACAAACCAGAGTGACGCCGCGGATTCGCGAGGTTGATGAGCTCAGCCATTCGTTTAATCAAATGACGACGCAGTTGCAGTCGGCGCTAACCGAACAACGCAACCTCAACCAGGCACTAGCGGGCAGCGAAAATCGTCTTCGGCAGTTTTTGGACGCGGTGCCGGTGGGTATCGCCATCCATGATGCAACGGGCCAGCTTATTTACACGAATGAGCTGGCCCAGCTTTTACTGCAAATTGATGCGTTTCAGCCTGTCGCCCCCGAGAATTTGGCGATCGCCTTCAAGATCTACCGAGCAGGCACACCCGACCTCTACGCGCCGGAGCGAATGCCCGCCATGCGAGCGCTCAACGGTGAAGTGGTGCGGACAGAAGATTTAGAACTGCGGTTGGCGAAGGGCACGATACCGATGGAGGTATCTGCATCTCCCATTTTTGATCAAGACGATCGCATTATCTATTCTGTTGTCGCGTTTCAAGACATTAGCGAGCGCAAGCGCACTCAAGAGCAGCTGATCTACAATGCCCTGCACGATACGCTGACCGATTTGCCCAATCGCAACTTGTTAATGGAGCGACTAGAGCTATCCATCAACTGGTCTCGGCAAATTGAGGACTATCACTTTGCGGTGCTGTTTCTGGATCTCGATCGGTTTAAGGTGATCAACGACAGCCTGGGACATCTGGCAGGCGATGAACTGCTGGTGGCGATCGCCCATCGGCTTTTGAACACCATTCGCCCGACTGACTTGGCAGCCCGACTGGGGGGCGACGAGTTTGTGATTTTGCTCGATGAAATTGGCGGCATTCAAGATGCCGTGCGTGCAGCGGAGCGCATTTTGCGACAGTTTCGCACCGTGTTTGAGGTGGATGGTCGAGATCTCTGCTTATCCACCAGCATTGGCATTGTGTTGGGCGATCGCAGCTACCACCATCCGCCCGATCTCCTCCGCGATGCCGATATCGCCATGTATCGAGCCAAAGGCAATGGCAGAGCCACCTACGCAATCTTTGATGCCGACATGCATACCCAGGCCCTTAAACGGCTGTATATAGAACACGACCTGCGCCGCGCCATCCGCAATCACGAATTTGTGGTGCATTATCAGCCGATTGTGTCCCTTAGCTCTGGGGAAATTATCGGGTTTGAGGCGCTGGTGCGCTGGCAAGATCCAAACCGGGGGCTCATCCCGCCGGGGCAATTTGTGGCGATCGCTGAAGAAACCGGGCTCATCCAAGCTATCGACACCTGGGTGCTGCGTCAGGCCTGCACTCAGCTGGCGGTGTGGCAGCAGCAGTGCCCTCAGCACCCCTTGCTCAAAATCAGCGTCAACCTCTCCGCCCGCGACATTTGGGATGCGCCTCTGATAGAAACCCTGGACAGCATTCTTGCAGACACGCCCTTGGTCAACTTTAGTGGGCTCACCCTAGAAATCACCGAAAGCATTTTGATTGAGAATGTCTCTGCCACAATTGAGCTGCTGTCGCGCATCAAAGATCGGGGCATTGCCGTCAGCATCGACGACTTTGGCACGGGCTATTCTTCAATGAGCTATCTACACGACCTGCCCATCGACACCCTCAAGATCGACCGCTCGTTTGTGGGCCACATGATTCGCGAGGGCAAAAACTATAGAATTACCGAAACCATTGTGCAACTCAGCAACCGGTTGGGATTAGAGGCGATCGCCGAGGGCATCGAAACCTCTGAACAGCTCTCCTTTCTGCAACAGTTTGGCTGCGAATATGGGCAAGGGTATCTGTTCTCGAGACCCATTCCCGCAGAGGCCGCAACCGCCCTGCTCCAGAGTGCCACGCGCTATCCTCTGAGCTGAACTCAAACCCACGTGAGTGATATGCAGCAGAAGCAAAGTGGCCCTGCCTTCGTTGCAATGGCCGTACAAAGCGTGAGTTCGGCAAATTTCAAACCCATGCGGCCCGCCTTGCAGGCAGCATGGCGGTGTTTCAACCCTGCGGCGCGGGGCTAAAATCCCACTGTCCAACCGACGGGTTGAAAAGCTTTGAATGGTTGGCCAGAACCGCTCTTTCTCTATTTATTCCGCTGTTGGGTCTAAAAGACCCCCTTAGGGTAGGCTAATTTGGGCCACAAAATTATCTATACTTTTGTAAACCACAGGCGGATACGCCATAGGATTTTGTTGTTGTCTCAACGCGGGGAGTCGCCATGTACATCATACAAATCGCCTCAGAATGCGCACCTGCTATCAAAGCAGGCGGGCTTGGCGATGTTGTCTTTAGCCTCAGCCGAGAGCTAGAGGCCCGTGGGCACACCGTAGAGGTGGTGGTGCCGATGTATGACTGCATGCGGTATGACCATATTTGGGGACTGCACGAAGCCTATCGTGACTTGTGGGTGCCCTGGTATGACGGGCGAGTCCATTGCTCCGTGTTTTGCGGCTGGGTGCATGGGCAGATCTGCTTCTTCATCCGCCCCCATTCTCAAGATGACTACTTTGATCGGGGCGTATACTACGGCTGCAATGATGATGTGATGCGGTTCACCTTCTTCAGCAAGGCCGCTCTTGAGTTTTTGCATCAGAGCAATAAGCGTCCCGATGTGATTCACACTCACGACTGGCAGACTGGGCTGCTGCCGGTGATGCTGTTTGAGGTTTATCAATGGCACGGGATGGAACATCAGCGAGTGTGCTACACCATCCACAATTTCAAGCATCAAGGTATAGGCGGCGTAGAAGTGCTGGAGGCAACTGGCTTAAACCGTCCCGAATTTTATTTTCAGTATGAGCGTCTACGAGATAACTTTAATCCGTTTGCCATCAACTTTATGAAGGCGGGGATTGTTTACTCCAATGCTGTTACAACCGTGTCACCCCATCACGCCTGGGAAGCTCATCATGGTGAATTTGGCTATGGGCTGGGGCACACGCTGCATTCTTTTCAATACAAGTTCACAGGCATTCTGAATGGAATTGATTACACCATTTGGAATCCTGAAGTGGATAAATATATTCCCCAGCCCTATTCTAAAGAGAACCTATCGGGGAAAGCAGCTAATAAGAAAGCACTACGAGAGCGGCTCAATCTTGAGGATGCGCCAGACAAGCCGCTGATCTGCTTTATTGGACGATTGGATGAACAGAAAGGCATGAATCTAGTTCATCATGCGATTTATCATGCGCTGAAGTGCGATGCTCAGTTTGTGCTGTTGGGGTCTGCTACAGATTCTCGCATTCAAACCTGGTTCGCCCATGAGCGTGACTTTCTCTCTGCAAATCCTAATGCGCATCTAGAGTTGAGCTTTAACGAGGATCTGTCGCACTTGATTTATGCGGGTGCAGATATGATCGTGGTACCCAGCAATTTTGAGCCGTGCGGGTTAACGCAAATTATCAGCCTGAAGTACGGAACGGTGCCGATTGTGCGGGGCGTTGGCGGTTTGGTAAACACGGTGTTTGACCGCGACTATGACGAGACGCATGCCCCTGAGGAGCGTAACGGCTATGTGTTTTATCAGACTGATAACTATGCGCTGGAATCAGCAATGGAGCGGGCAATTGGGCTGTGGCGCTATTATCCTGATGAGTTTGAAGCGCTGATGTTGCAAGGGATGGCCTGCGACTATTCTTGGAATCAGTCGGGCGATCGCTACGAAGAGATCTACGACTATATCCGGCATAAGTGACGGGAGTGGTCTATGCGTTGGGACACCGTGCGTCGCGCGGTGTCCAAGTCTTGCTTAAAGCGCTTTGAGTCCCGTATCCCACCCGCTGAGTTAGTCTGCGATCGCATAGCGATTACGTCCGGCAGATTTAGCACTATAGAGGGCGTCATCTGCCTGGTCAATTAAGGCTTGGGGTGTTGTGGTTGTGCTGGGGATGACCGTGACAATGCCGATGCTCAGCGTGATCCAAGGTTGAGTCAATGAGGATGCGTGGGGAATTTGCACAGCATGGATATGCTGCTGCACTTTTTGGGCGACCTGAATGGCCCCTTCGCCGTTGGTGTTGGGCAACACGATGGCAAATTCCTCTCCGCCATAGCGAGCCACCATGTCGGCAGGGCGAGAGATAGAGTGACAGATGGCATCTGCCACTTGGGCGAGGCAGTCGTCTCCGGCAATGTGCCCGTAGGTATCGTTATAGGGTTTGAAGTGATCGATATCGCAGAGAAGAAGGGCAATGGGCGATCGCTCTCGACTCAGCCGCAGCCACTCTTTTTGCAGATAGTCATCAAAGTGTCGGCGGTTGGCTAGCCCCGTGAGTTTGTCGTGGGTGGCGAGGTATTGCAGCTCGCGGTTGGCGTTCTGAAGCTGCTGATAGAGTTCCGCCTGCTGAATGGCGATCGCCACCTGATTTGCCACCTGCCTCACTAGGTCTACTTCCCCGGCCTGCCACTCGCGGGGCTGAGCCTGCTGAGAGGCTGCGATAAATCCCCAAATGGAATCACCGTGAAGGATGGGCACAATCAGTGTGGCACGCATCTGCACCCTAGAAAAAAAGGCGATCAAATCATCTGGTAAATCTGACGTATAAACATCCGCTAATACTTGGATGTAGCCTTGTTGATAGGCCCGAATTCGATCAGGCGTCGTTGTGCTGGGCATCTCAAAGGTCTGACCCAGGAACGACGGACAGGACGCTTCGACTGCTTCGGCCAGGACATGACCGCTATAGTCAGCATTTAGCCGATAGATCACCGTGCGATCGCTCTGCAGCGCTAAGCGGATTTCTGCCACAGTGGTCTGCAAAATTTCGTGCAACTCTAACGACTGACGAATTCGCTGCACGATTAAGGCCAGCAGGCGATCGCGCTCTGCCGTCAGCCGCAGTTGGGCTTCAATTTCCTTGCGAGGGGTAATGTCTTGCCCAATGCTGAGGATTTGCCCCGTCGAGAGCGGAATATTCATCCAGGAGGTGTCAATAGGGGTGCCATCAGCGGTATAGGTTGTAAAGTCTTGCCATGTTTGCTGGGCTGCAATAATAAATTCCTGCGCCTGCTGGCGCTGGATGGGATCGGGGTAGCGCTTGCACAGAAAATCTTGCTGCAACACCTGATCTAACGGCCAGCCCAGCACCCGTTCAACCTCGCGATTGGCAAGTTGAACCGTGCACTCTTGGTTATAGAGCTCCACCATGATGGGGAAGTGGTCAAACATCACCTGGAGCAGTTCTTTTTGTTGACGTAAGTCCAGCTCAACCTGTTTGCGATCGCTCATGTCTCGACCTTCAGGGATCAGCAGGACCACGCTACCCGCTTCATCAATGACAGGCCGCAGGGAAAAATCGAGGGTGATGAGTTGACCCGCAGTGTTCTGCAAATCCACCTCGTAACGCACAAACTCACCCTGGGCAGCTTGGGCGATCGCCCATTTAAGCTGATCTTGCGTGGCGGCAGATGTTCGCCATACATCAATATCCCACATGGGACGACCTACCACATCCGCCCGTGACGCCCCTATAAAACTAAGCAAAGCTTGATTGGCCTCAAGCAATATGCCCTCGGGTGACAACAGACCGATGAACTGATACATCTGGTCGAAGATGGCATGAAAACGGCGTTCACTTTCGATCAGCGCCTTTTTTAACTGCACCCGATCCGTGATGTCGCGCACCATCAACAGCACCTCATCAGCGCTAAATGGCACAATGCGCGCTTCTTCGTAGCGCAGCTCGCCGTTGACCTCAATGGTTTGGTCATACACCTGAGGTTGCCCTGTGTCGAGCGCTTGGTGGATGCATTGCATCCGCTCCAACGCCATTTCATAGGGCATGGCCGTAAACACCGTTTTTGGGGTTATGTCGGTGGCAGGCATCCAGAGCTTTATGCCCTGCCCCGCTATGAGGTCGTGATAGGTTCCATCCCGGTTAATGCAGACCAGCATATCGGGAATCGCTGCCAGAATTGCCCGTTTGGTCGCTTCGCTCTGGGCCAGGGTGGCTTCGGCCAAGTGACGATCGCTCTTGTCTAACACATAGCCCAGCAAGTATTGGACGTGGCCAGGGCGATCGCGCACGACAATCGTGTAATCATCCAACCAACGATAGTCACCATTGCTATGGCGCAGGCGATAATGCTGAATAAATCGATCAGCTCCGGCATGGATGGATTGCCAGACTTCTTGTTCAACTCTAGGCAAGTCATCCGGGTGGATGAGATCAGCAAAGCGGATCCGCTCCGAGGTCAACTGCTCAGGAGAATAGCCGAGCTGCTCTGTCACATTTTGAGACACGTAATCAATCGGCCAACCCGGACTCGGTTGCCACTTGAAGATGATCACAGGCCCTGCCGTAAATAGCTGTCGCTCCTCATACAGCACCCGTTCGGTTGGGCTAGGCAGAGAGCCTTCCACCAGCACCCACTGCCCAGCGTCCGTATCGTAATAGCTGCATTGGCATGACATTCGCAGTAGCATACCCTGGCGATCGCCCTTCACCCAGCCCATTTCAGCCTGCCCCTGCTGAAACTGCGTCACGAGATCCAGCAATTGCTGCTGCACAGACGCGGGCGATCGCGCCGCCCTGCCATCCTCTGCTGATCCCGGCGCAGGCTCATCCCAGAACCGAAGCCCGGACTGGTTTACCCACTCCAGGGTGAGTTCAGGCGCAGCATAGATCCAGATGGGCGTTTGGAGCGCATCAAACGCCGAAAATAAAGAGCTCGCACATTGTTCGATTGAAGACATAGAAAAGAGTTAAATCAAAGACCTTAAGCTGCTCTGGCACCAGCATTTGAGAACAACTTGCAAGGTACAACATAAACCACAGACAACTCCGTATGAGCAAGCTGAATCTTCCATAACGGGCCTGAATTACTCATGAGATCAGGGATCTGCGGATTGATAATGATGTATCGGGGGACTGTCGAGGGTTGAGCGAAGTCGTTTGTGCAACGTCTCTCAACGGAAGAAACCCCAATCAGCCGATACATTTTTTTTAGCGAGTTCCTAAATTATGAACAGAGAATAAGAGAACACCAAATAGAACACCAAGCAGATTAACGTGATTTCAGATATGCACTTAATTTGTATAATCCCCTTTAGCAAACACAGCCGTCTGCATGAAGCTGCTGCATCATACCCAGGGCGTGTCATCAATTCTGACCAAACGCCTTGTGCTATGAGCGTTGCCACGCCCGACCCAAAAAACAGGCTAGGGGCTGTGACCGTTGATTTCGGGGTCATCAGAGGCTAATTGATGACAGCCCTTAGCACTAGCGCTCAACCATTCCTTTATTGTATGGTTCCCAGATCTTCAAGTGTGATTTATATCACCACGTGGTCTGACATGCCTCACAAGATAGTCTACATCTGCTTCCCCTGGCTGGTTTATCGCTCTACCGTTCTAACTCTCTGCACAGGACACCAAACCAATGCAATATTGGTTGCGGCCTCTCAGCTTGGCTTGATACAGGGCGATATCCGCAGCTGCCACTAGCGCACCCGATCCATCCTGAGAGCTCGGCACACAGCAGACAAGCCCAAAACTCAAGGTGATCTGGTCAGCAACTAAGGAAAATTCATGCGGCAACCGGGCTTGGGTGAGATTGACCTGAATTCTGGTGACTACCTCCACGGCTTCCGAAATGGTAGTAGCTGGCAACAACACTACAAATTCTTCTCCGCCATAGCGAGCCATTGAACCCCCAGAACGCTGAACTGCTGCCGCTAGCAGTTTAGCCACTTGCTGCAAGCACTGATCCCCAGCAGGATGTCCATAGTTGTCGTTGTAAGGCTTAAAGTAGTCTACATCGCACATAATCAGCGCCAGCGAAGCTCTGTCGTGCTGGGCGCGCTCCCAATCTTGCGCTAGCACTTGGTCAAAATAGCGACGATTTGCAACTTGAGTCAGGGCATCCGTGGTGGCAATGCGATGAAGTTCTGCATTCGCTAGCTGAAGCTGTTGAAACAGCTCCTCTTGGCAGATTTCTGACCGCTTGCGGTCGGTTACATCGACTAGGGTGCCGAACAACCGTATAAACGCCCCCTCTGGCTTCAGGTGTTGACCCTCATAGCGATCCGCGTAGGTGCAGGCATGGACGTAGCGCATTTCACCGTCAGGGCGCAAAATTCGCATATCTAGCTCTTGAGTTCCTCCGTCCTGATACGCTGCCTGAACATGGGCTTGCCAGCGGGGTAAATCGTCAGGATGCAGGAGTTCAGGCCGATCTTCTAACTGAAAGGGCTGTTCGTCAGGACTCAACCCCAACAGGCGAAAGATTTCTGCTGACCAGTACAACTTTTCGGTTTGCGAGTCAAACCACCAGTTCCCCAGTTGCGCCATTCGCTGAGCCTGTTGGAGCTGCTGAGTTAGTTCTTGCAGCCTAATTTCTGCTTGCATCTGGGCATCGATATCTTGAAAGGCTCCATAGATGCGCACGCATTGCCCCTCGATACACTCTGCTTGCCCTAGAGAGCGCACCCAGCGAAGATTACCCTTGGCTGTAATGATTTGGAGTTTCTCATCCCAAGGTTGGCCTGTTTGGCGCGCGTGTTCTACTGCTGCGGTGATGCGTTGGCGATTGACCCCATCAGGATAAAAGTCAAAAGCCGTTGTTAGCGTCGGTTCAAAGTCTGCCTCTACTTCATGAATGTCCCGCGTAATGGGCGTCCAGTAAACGATTTCTTGCGGTAGGTTGACTTCCCAGCCTCCTACCTGAGCCACGGTGCTTGTTTGCTCTAAGAAGACTTTAGTGCGGTGGAGTTCCTCCTCCATTTGCTTGCGCTGGGTCAGATCTCGTCCCTCTGGAATCAGCAACACGACTTGGCCCTGGTGATCTAAAACAGGCCGCAGGGAAAAATCAAGGGTTATCGCCTGCTGGTTTTCTCCTTGGATCATCACCTCGTAGCGCACAAACTTGCCCTGAGCCGCTTGGGCGATCGCCCCCTTGAGTTGGGCTTGGGTTTCTGGAGACACAACATCCCACCAGTCCATGTCCCAAATCGGACGACCCACCACGTCTTCTCGCTCAAACCCGCTAAAGGCTAGTGCGGTTTGATTGATCTCTAGCAGGGTGCCATCTGGGGTCAGCAGGCCAATGAACTGATACATCTGGTCAAAGATCGCTTGGAAGCGCTGTTGACTTTCCCGTAGCGCGAGCTCTGCGGCTACCCGGTTTGTCACGTCCCGCACCATCACGAGGGCTTCCTCACCGCCTAAGGGCACAATTCGGGTCTCTTCGTAATACCGGTTTCCGTCAATGTCAATGATGTGCTCGTATATTTGCCGCTTTCCCGTGTCTAAGGCTTGATGGAGAAAGTGCAGCCGTTGATCGGCTAGAGCTTCAGGCAGGGTGTCATAGATAGACTGAGAAATCTGAGTGTTAACGTTCCCATGAATCGTAACCTCCCCTCCCGAAATAAAGTCAGAGCGCAACCCGTGGCGATTGATCCGCAGCAGTAAATCTGGAATGGCTTCCAGCATGGCCCGTTTCGTAGCTTCACTTTGCTGCAATTCCAGTTCAATCTGCTTACGCTCGGTAATGTCTTGGACATATCCTAAAAACTTAGCGACTGTGCCATCTGGAGCATAGATAAATCGAGTGAATTGATTGATCCATCGATACTCGCCATTGGCGTGACGCAACCGATACTCTGTAGCACGGCATGGGTCTTGGGCGGCGACGGCGGCAGTTACCTCTGCTTCTATCTGATCAATATCATTGGGATGGATCAATGAGGCAAGATTGACACCGGCTTGTACGAGTGCATTCGGTTCATACCCGAACTGGGCTTGAACGTTGGGGGAGACATACCCGATCGGCCAGCCCGCTATCGGCCTCCAACGAATGACGACGGTGGGGCCGCCGATAAACAAGCTGCGCTCTTCTTCGATGGCCTGCTCTATGCGCTTGCGATCGCTAATGTCTTGCACCACCGCTAAGTCTGAGACGGCTTTTCCATCAGCATCCCGCAAGATCGACAGCACCATGTTTGTCCACCGCATGCTGCCATCTTTGTGCAGGTAGCGTTTTTCTAAGGTGACTGAAGCGACCTCTCCGGCATAGAGCTTTGCTAATGCGGCTTCCGTATCTTTACATTCATCGGAGTGGGCAACATCTTGAAAGCGCAGTTGCAACAGCTCTGCTTTGTCGTAGCCCAGTAGGTCACAGTAGGCTTGGTTCGCCTGTAGAAAGCGCCCATCTGGACCAGCCTGGTTGATGCCGATGGCCGCCTGCTGAAAAATCGCTTCCATCTGACTTTCACTCAGCCGCAGTGCTTCTTCTATCTGCTTTTGTTTGGTAATGTCAGTAGCAATTCTATCCAGTCGAATGGGTGTCCCCTCCGCGTTATAGGTGACTTTGGAGCGATCGCGCACCCAGCGCATGACGCCATCTGATCGAATAATGCGATACTCCAAATCAAAGCTAGATTGAGAGACTAGCTGACTCAAAACCTGATTAATCTTGGGCTGATCATCGGGGTGGATCAGGCTCTGCCACAGGCTAGGGTTCTCTAAAAATGCGTCTGTAGAGTAGCCGCAGAGGGTTTCTACCGCCGAGTTGACATACCGAGTTGCCCGAGTGGGCAGATCAATCGACCACACCACGCCATCAATGTTGCTGAGAATGCTGTTGAGCAGGGCATGGTCGTGCTCTAGCTGAGTCTGGATGGTTTGTAGTTCTTGCGTGCGTTCTTTGACCTGCTGGGTGAGCAACTGGTTGAGTTGCTCCTTAAGGGCTTCGGACTGTTTGCGCTCCGTGACATCCCGCAAGATCGACAGATGAAAACGGGGGCAAAAGTGAGCCGTTGCAGAAAATTCCACAATCCGTTCTTCCCCATTGCCCACTCTCAAGGAAATTTCTCCCTGCATGTGGCCTTGTTCT
>JBGTOF010000082.1:0-6833 GCA_041742695.1 Elainellales cyanobacterium
CACCGGGGCCACCGCCGAAGCAACCGCAAAGGCCGCGCCTGTGAACGCCGTGCTGAAAGGATTTGCTGGTCGGACTTGGGTTGACCGCACTGTCAACAACGATGCCACCACACTGGCCATCGTTTGTGAAGGAACAGTGGGTGCAGCGCCTGCACTGACGGGGAGAACGGCTTGCCCATAGGGTTTGCGTTTCGATAGTCATCTCATAACGTTGGGATAGATTAACAGGCTTGAAGCTGTGTGCGCTAGGCGCACACAGCTTCAAGTTTTTTTAGGGCCTATCGCGCTTCTGTGCAGGGGGCGTCATCTCCTTCGACGTCGCTCAGAGGACGCTGGCTGAGCGACGTTGAAGCCAGCATGATGTGTCGCTGACGCTCAGAGAACTTGATATTCTCTCCTTCTGTGTCATACCGCCATGCATGCGGGTAGTGATAGACGCGATAGTGGCGTCCTGTTCGCAAAGCGTTCTGAAGGAAGGGGCAGGACAGACGAGGAGCGATTACTTAAAGAAGCGGGATGAATAGAGTCTGGTGCTTCAGGCACAATAGGGATTTAGTCAAGCATTGGGGGTGGGTTGGGTGATGGCACATGAACGTTCTTTGCACTCGGGGGATAGCCCAACAGGTCGTCGATCCATCCCCGCATCAGAGCTGCAATCGCAAGCTATGGCAGAGCAGGTGGCTGACTGCATAGCTCGTGGCCAGTTTGGGGCGGCGATCGCCCTCTGCGAAGCCTGGACAGAGGCATCCCCAAACGACATGCAGGCGCGCTGGCAGCTCGGGCTGGCCTACCTGCTCGACGGGCAAGAAGAGGCCGCGCAACTCACCTGGACGCTGGCTATGGCTGAAGGTGACGAGTCGCAGGTGGCCCTCTGGACGGAGGACTTGCAGGCAGTGCTGGCTACCGCCGCGACGCAGCTGGCCAATAATGAGCAAGGGACACTGGCCTGGGTAACGCGACAATATATCCGCGAGCTAGACCCGGAAAATATCAACAACCTGTTGGCGCTGCTGGGGCTCTCGTTAGAATTGAAACAGTTTGACCCCGATGAGTTTGAGCATTGGGGGCTGGTTAAGGCGCTCTCGTTAGAGGTCAATCCCCCCTTAGTTGACAACGGTGGGCTGGATCTTGACCTGCTCGATCGCACCATGCATACGGTGCTGGCCCATGCACCAGAATCCTGGGCGCTGGTGCCGTTTATGGAAGCTGCATTGTCTCACGTGGGCGATCGCAAGCGCTGGCTGCACCGGCTGAAAGACCATATTGCAGACCTCAAGCTGGTCTTGGCAAACCATGCTCTAGCGCTTCGCTATGCCGAAGTGTGCCATCCCTTCAACCAGGATGATCTCCCCATGATGCTCCAGTTGGCAGGGCTCTATCAAGATCATGAGCGCTACGACCAGGGCATCGAAATTGCTCAACAGCATATATCCCGCAGTTCGTCGTTGGTGGAAAAGTTAACCGGAAGTAGCATCCTAATGCGAGGGTTAATGCTCGCGGGGGGGCGTTGGGATGAAGCGGCTCGCTTAGCGGAGCACAATAAAGCGTTGACGGAGCAATTGCTCCAGGAGTATTCCATTGACCCAGACCGACCGTTGGGCGCACAAGTGATGTGTACTGCGGGGTTCTATTGGCCCTATTTGCGCGATCGCCCCCGGGATACCCGTGCCCTGCAGAACCGCGTCTCCCAGGTTTATCAAGCCAGTGCGCAGGCCCATGTCGCCAAGCACCATCCCGACTATCAGCCCTATCCTCAAAAATCATTAGTTAGGGGCGATCGCCCCAAGTTGCGCATCGGTGTGCTGTCTCGGTCAATGCGGCTGCATTCGGTGGGGTGGCTCAGTCGCTGGCTGTTTAAGCACTACAACCGCAGTCGGTTTGAAGTCTATGCCTATTTCAACCAGCAGCGTCGAATTGACCCCTTTGGGCAAGAGTGGTTTGCCAACCAGGCAACGCGCGCTTGCTGCTTTGATGGCGATCAGCTCGGGGTTGCCAAACACATCCAAGAAGATGAAATCGATATTCTGCTGGATTTAGACAGCCTCACCAGCGATTTGTGTTGCAGCGTGTTTGCGCTAAAGCCCGCCCCAATTCAGGTCACTTGGCTGGGGTTAGATGCCAGCGGACTCCCGGCCATTGATTATTTCGTGGCAGATTCCTACGTGGTGCCCGACGAGGCGGATGAGTACTATGCCGAAAAAATCTGGCGGCTGCCGCGCACCTATATTGCGGTAGATGGCTTTGAGGTGGGGGTGCCCACGCTGCGCCGTGATCAGTTAGGTATTCCAGCAGATGCGGTGATTTTCTTTAGCTCTCAAGTGTCGTTTAAGCGACACCCTGATACCATTCGACTGCAAATGCAGATCATCAAAGGGGTGCCTGGTAGCTATTTTCTGATCAAAGGGTTGGGGGATGCTGAGGCGGTAAAACAGCAGTTTGAGCAGATTGCAGAAGAGGAAGGCGTAGCGGGCGATCGCCTGCGGTTTTTACCGTTAACGAAATCAGAATTCGAGCATCGCGCCAACCTGGGCATTGCCGATGTGGTGCTCGACACGTTTCCCTATAACGGCGCCACCACCACGCTAGAAACGCTGTGGATGGGCGTTCCGCTTGTGACGCGAGTGGGCCAACAGTTTGCGAGCCGCAATAGCTACGGCATGTTGCGAAATGCCGGGATTACCGAAGGCATTGCTCACACCGATGATGAGTATGTGGCCTGGGGCATTCGTCTGGGGCAAAATGCAGCACTGCGGCAGCAGATTCATTGGGCACTGCTGCGATCGCGCCAAACCGCTCCCCTGTGGGACGGGCGAGCCTTTACCCGCGACATGGAGCACGCCTTTGAGCAGATGTGGGCGCAGCGAGAATAAGAATAATGGAAAGAGAACTGAAGCTGTATTAACTCCATAGAATTGAGGAGTATGCTAAAGTTCCCGACTCCTTTTTCCTAGCCTATTTTTCTCGTTAGCGTCTAGCCGGAGTGATGACTCTGGGCTTGGTTTCCGAAGCATTGCCGATAGGGAAAGGTCGGAGCAGCGGTATCGTTCTTTAGGTGACGAGGTGGATTGGATGGTAAACCCGCAACAGATGACGCAACGTATTGGATTGACGACAGGGTTTCGCTGGCGGCGAGTGATGCCTGGGGTCGCGCTGGCGTTGCTGCTGGTAACATCAGCAGGGTGCGGCGAGACCGACCCGTCTTCCTATGACCAAGTGCAAGAAGACACCAGCCAGCGTGGTGCGTCGGCGGTGTCGAATGACGCGCAACGGGGCAGCGCATTTAATCCATTTTTTCCCGAGGGTGGGCAGGGCTATAGCGTTGTGTATGTGCAAGAAAAGACTGGCTTTGCGGCGGCCAAGCTAGAGCAGGGCGGCCGGGAACTGGCAATGCTCTCGATTAATGACACGGTGAGCACGCCCGAAGCCACTACACGCTACCAAAACAGCAGCGAAGACCTGTTAGGCTATCCGGTTGCTGATATTGGCGATAATCAAACCGGGCTGCTGGTGGGCGATCGCTACCAAGTTAAAGTGGCGTCTAAAGACTCTAGCTTTACCGCGCAGAACCGACGAGAGTGGCTGCAACAGTTTGATCTCTCTGGGTTGGAACAGTTGAAGTAGCGATCGCCCTTTGGGACATAAGATCAACCAGCCATTAACCCAACTTCGGGTTAGCAAGTCGCTGCGGTTAATCAGCAACCTGCTTCAGCCACAGCACAAAGGCGGTACCCGAGGTTGGGCCTGTTTCGTGGACTAAGCCACTGGTGTGGGCAGGACTAAACATTTGGATGTCACCCTCCATCTGGGTCACCAGCTGACGAGCGATCGCCAACCCTAGCCCCGTTCCTGGAATCTCAGACTCAGCCTGGATGCCTCGAAAGTTGCGTTCAAACAGTCGGGCTGCATCCGCTAGGGGAATCCCCGGCCCGTCATCAATGACCGCAATGCCCTGCTGCTCAATCCTGTGCTGACGCTGGTCTGAGAACACACAGCGATGCAGCCCACTCATTAGCATCACGGTTCCAGACGCGGGCGTATATTTCAGAGCATTATCGAGCAGGTTGCTGAGCACCTCGCGTAGGGCCACTGGGTCTGCCCACACCGGCGGCAACTCGGGTACTAGCTCTACGTTGAAGTGTAAGGCTCGATCGTGGGCGATCGCCCGAGCAGACTCTAGCAACGGGGCGATCGCCTCATCTAAATGGCACCTCTGCACCGTCAGCGGCGTAGTGGCTAAAGAATTGGCGCTGGGCAGCAGTGGCACCGACAGGGCGGGCAGCAACAATCCTGGCGTGTGGGTATCCGCCTCGTCGCCGGCTTGCAAAAGTCGCGGGGCTGCCCGCGAGTCTACCACCTGCTCAAACCGCTCTGCCAGATCTTGCAGATGCTCACTCTCGCGCACAATGGCCCCTGCCACCTCTGCATTGGGGTCTGACTGGGGCAGGCGTTTCAGCAGCAGCTTGCCGAAGGTTTTGAGCGCCGTCAGGGGGTTGCGGAACTGGTGCAGCAGATTATCGAACAGCACCCGTTGATCATCCTGCAACTGTTGAAGTTGGTGCAGATCGTGCTCAGCCCACTGCGATCGCTGATCCAACACACAGGCGATCGCCAACGAGCGCGCAATTCGCTCAATTTGCGATCGCTCCCCATCCATCCACGGGCGATCGGCCCGAGCCGTCACCAGTAGCCCCACCATGACGCCATCATGCACCATCGGCAGCAGCACCCGCTGCGCATAAAGCAGCGATTGATCCACCGATTGATTCGCGAATGGATCTGTAGATGAATTAGATGGATCTACCGGAGAATTTGTAGCAGGATCAGTCGGTTTTTCTGAGGCTTTCGCCGCCGCGGGCAGCGCTGACGTGGGTAATGCCGGAAACGAACTTCCAGTCAAGAACACATTTGCATTGAGCGATCGCGGCTCTTGAGAAAACCCCTGCAAATTTGCCGACAGCAGCGAAAACACCTGCTCAGAGTCCCAAGCAACGGCTCCTTCTGGATACGCCACCACAGGCACCAAATCCCCTTGCGACTGTTCCCCGACGTCATCTGTGCAATAGACAATGCTCAGCGTCGCGCCTAACCCCTGGGTCAACAACGCCACCTGAGCCCGACAAAGCGCAACAAATTCGGAACTAGCAGACATGAGCATCGGCAATGAAAACCGCAACGCTGTGGATTGCGCCTGTGACGAGAGGTTGCCCAAATAAACCAATTTGACTTAAAAGAGCACCACTCGATAGAACCTTGCAGGGCGTATCTAAGCCATTTTGAGCCACTTTTTTAGGTTTCCTATATTCTATAGACTTCTCTCAACCGTGTAACGCAGGTTGGCAATACGCCCTCTGAATTAACTTAGATTCAGTTTGCTACTCTGCCCAGCAGTAGAGATAAGGGTTGCCCTATTGACAGATGATCCCATAAGATAGTAGGACAGCCTGTACATCAAGCCTCGGCAAATGTTAGCTGCGTGTTAACGAAGCTGCCAAGGGTTTGATTCGTGGGTTGGCTGCAAAGCATTAAATGTATGTAATTAAGCAGCAATAGGGCACCACAGGTTTTATCAGTGCTGCTTTACATGGACTGAATTCACAGCAACACTCTGCGTCTGCGGTAATGTATGACGCTAGACAATGCTGCGAATACGGCTAAATGTAACGTCTGCCTTGGCAAATCAGCTTAGCTGATGGAAAAGACTAGTGTTTTCACGCTGTGTGTTGAAACATGTGTGTATTAAAGCACTAGAATCCACTGCAGAAACTGGAACGGCATGCTCTTTAGAGTTAACGCCAATTCAGCATTGCGAACCGAATTCTCAACCTCTACAAACGCCATATCGGCACTTCATGTCGATAGTTTAAAGGATGTTGAATTTTTAATATCAACCCTATATACTGTCTACGGTTTATATGTTTTGTAGCCGAGGTTACATCTGCGCATTTGAGAGGAGGTAAGTAGGTTGGCAAGGAGACGCAAGCGCAAGAGCCGTCGTCGCTTAGAGGGTCGTCGAATTCTAGAGTTGGTACCTCAGTTCAGTATTGAATGTGGGGAAGATAAGCCGGTAACGGCTGCCCGCAAATTCATTCAGTCTGAAGGCATCGCTCCACCCGCTTTGCTTTTAGTTAAGCGTAACGAGCACACGACCGATCGGTATTTTTGGGCAGAAAAGGGTCTATTTGGCGCACAATACGTTGAAGAAAATCATTTTCTGTTCCCTAGTCTTCGGGTAAATGAAGACGATGATGCAGACGTGTTAACCCTGGTATCTAGTCGCTAATAGCGCTGGATGATGTGTAGGATTTGCCTGGCGATGTGTGATCAAGCCATGAGCAATTATTGCTTACGGTGAGGGCATGGGATCAGCACTGGGCATCAAGTCCAAACCGCTTAATGGTGCAGAAATTTCTGCATCGTTGGCATCGTTTGGTTCGCTAGAGAGCGATAGTTAGATAGATGAGGCTGAGCTTTCAGCCTCATTTTTTTATGGATTTTATGGGAAATTCAAAATGATGAGCTGTGGCTGTATTGCTATCTATATCAAGTCTTAATCGAGTTTTACTGTTGAGCAAGTGTGTCGAAACTCAAACTGTCATGGTTGCTGCAATAGTTTTTGAGAGGAAATCGATTGTCGGGCTGCTCAGATTGCGCTAGGGCGATCGCTCTCAGAGCATTTCAAGTGCTGGAAACCGAGTCAATAGTGAGTAAGCAGTCGGTGAGCCCATAAAAAAATAGTGCCTGGTTTTGAGTGCTTGCAAATCTTCATTTAGGTAGGTTTACATGGGATTCTCCTTCATCCCTTCCTCGAGACTACAGTCTTGGCTGCAGAGCGC
>JBGTOF010000153.1:0-5210 GCA_041742695.1 Elainellales cyanobacterium
ACCAGGGCGTCAATCTCGCCCGCCCGCAGCGCTGCTAGCATCTCGGGCAACACCTGATCGCTCCCGGGAAAAGGCACCAGTTCAGCCCCCTCAAACGCTCCGCCCAGCTCTAAGTTAGTGCTATCAGCCAACCCCCCCAACTTCAATCCAGCCAGATCCTCTGCCGTCTGAATAGAACTATCGGCGCGCACAATTACCGCTTCATCAAACAAACCATAGGGTTGGGTAAACCGGCTGTGGGCACATCGAGCGGACGTCACCGCCTGGTTAAACCACACCCCATCACACTGGCGATCATGCAGGGCCGAGTAAAACTCTGCCATGGGCAGGTTAAGCCATACCGGCGTTAGCCCCAAATAAGCGCAGAGGGCCCGAGCCACATCCGGCTCATACCCCAAGCGCTGATCCCCCTTCACATAAGTCATGGGGCGGGCATCAAAGTCACTCGCACCCAGGGTGAGCGTTCCTGGGGTGATTAGAGCGAAGGGGGGGGTGTCGTTCATCGAGTCTGTCCATGCATATACGGTATGGAATTTGCGACCGACCCGGCCTGAGACCATCTAAGTCTCGCAGGCAACTATCCGGTCATCCCGCTTTCAAGAATGGGGCAGTGGTCGTGGTGGTCACAGAGGTCTACCGCAGCGCTGCAAACCTCTCAAACCTCTATGGGTTACCCGTGGTCATGGTGAGAAGAACCGGCAAGAAGAAGGGTCGGGCGTTTGTTCTGACTGGTGAGTCATTGCACAACGCCCACCTTTCCACTCGTGGGAGCGTTCTCAAAAGATAGCCGCTAAAACAGTTCGTCTTGGGCTTCTTCTTTGGTGTTGGTGTTACGCACAGGCGTATCGCGGTTAAACGTCATTTGAATAGAGCGGGTTTGCTCTCCATCTGAAGCAACTGCCACGATAGGATAGTCGATCACCCCATCCTGAAACGACATCTGGAACCGGAACGTGCCATCGGGATTCAGCGGAATAGGACGCCCGCCGATGTAAACCGTTGCATCGGGCTCTGTGGCCCCATAGACAATCAGTTCAGCATCAGCAATTAACCAGAACTTGCGCGATCGAATCGGCGGCATTGACGCTGAGAAGCCCACACCCGACATCGTCAAGCCCGACATTGTCGGCACTGCCCACATCCCCATCCCCGAAGCAGTCACATAGGAACTGATGGATTCTGCGCCGGGTGCAGCAAGTCCAGGCACTTGGGCCATCTGGGCTGCCCCAAACACCGAGCCTGCCACATGCTGCATGGAGCCAAATAGCGATCCGGCAATCCGTAGTGCCTCAGTCGATTGGGCCTGAGCAAATATAGTGTCGTAAATAGGATTGCCCGTTGCCGCTGCTGCCGCTGCTGCTGCTGCCCGCTTGGCGGGTGGAATGAGCTCTAGGAAGGTCTTGCCTTGCAGGGTTTCATTCCAAGGAATGCTGATAAATTGCTCTTCATACCAGTCTGATGGATAGACGGGAGGAATGCGCACCGTGTTAGAACGGGCAAGGATAAGCCAGCGCCCATCCGCTGCCAAATATCCGATTTCGGCTAAATAGTCGCGATCGCTCATCGGAATCGACAAATACCAATCTCTGCCTAGTTCGTCGCAGTCCAACTGCTGCAAGCTGTTGGAGCGCTGATGGTTGAGGTCAACATCGGTGACATCATAGAGCCGCAGTACCAGTCGCTGCCCGCCTTGGCGACGCAGCTCTTCTTTATGTTCATTAGGGACATCCCAATAGGCATAGGCCCATTGCGGGTCGCGGGGCAGCAGCACAATTTTACTTTCCCCATAACCCGAGGGCAAGTCGGGCAAGCCCTCGTCCACATCGGCCAAGTCCTCTGCAGACAGATCGGTCTGCCCCACGTCCAACTTAGCGGCTTCTATATGGGACTGATCCTCATCCTCCGAAAGAGCGCCTAGCGCAGCTCCTATGGCGATCGCCCCCCCCAAGCCCATCGCCACGTTGGCGGCAGCAGATGATGGCAGTGGATCTACAGGCTCAGGTTCTGGGAGCACAGGCTCAGGTTCTGGGAGCACGGGTTCAACCGCGACTGGGGGTTCTGCCACCTGCTCCACGACAGGCACTTCAGTGACGGTCGGGATGTGGATTTTTTCAGACCGAGCCAACGGCAGCCAGGTGCCCTCGTCGCTGGTATAGCCGATTTCTGCCAAGTAGTCGCGATCGCTCTTTACAGAAATGGAGTAGTCTTGGTCGGTTTCCACAACATCGTAGAGGGCACAATGCGCCTGCGTAAGATCATTCGTCGGTGCATCCAAGATGCCCGTGACATCACACACCTTCAGCTTGAAGGTTTTGCCGCCTTGGTCTTTGACCATGGCCTGATGGGCCTCAGGGGATTCCCAATAGGCATAGGCGGTTTTAGCGTCGCGGGGCACGAGCACCAAGCGACTCTCGGGAACAGGCTTGGCCGGTGCTGCCGCCGCCACCGCCCCTAGTCCCGCTGCCGCTGTGGCACCGGCGATCGCCCCTCCCACTACGACAGAGTTCAGGCCAGAATTTACCGCAGGCTCAACGCTCGGCGCGGCAACAGGCATAGCAGGGGTGCGAATTGCCTCAGACCGAGCGAGGGGAAGCCACGCGCCCTCGTCGCTGGTATAGCCGATCTCCGCCACGTAGTCGCGCTCAGCGGTGACCGGCACCGACCGGTCCTGCTCAGTCTCTGCAATATCGTAGAGGGTGCAGGTAGCCTTTGCTAAATCTGCTTTGCTCGCATCGCCTAAATCCGTCACATCGCAGACCTTAAGCTTAAAGGTTTTGCCGCCTTGGTCTTTGACCATTGTCTGATGAGCCTCGGGTGATTCCCAATGAGCATAGGCGGTTGCAGCGTCGCGGGGCGCAAGCACAATGCGGCTACCCGGCGTCGTTTTGCCCGCCGCAGCTGCCACTCCAGCGATCGCCCCAGCTCCAGCGATCGCCCCAGCTCCGGCAAGTGCTCCCCCGGTCAGAGCCGCGGTATTAACGGGCGATCGCGCCCCAGGGCTCGCGGCTCGGTCAGAGGTCACCACTGCCCCGGCGCGGGTTGCCAGGGGCTCTGCCGCGGGTGGCACCGCACCCCCAGCCGCAGTGTTAGCGGCTGCGCCCCCACCTCGACGGAATGGAGCAAGCAAAAAGGGCAATGCCCCTAGGCCCAGGAGTGCCAGCCATGGCCACCAGTCTCTAGCTCGATTTCCTGATGCGGCAGCACCCGGCGCAGCCGCAGGGGACGGATCTGCTGCGGCAGTTGGTGTCGGCGTCGCAACGGTTGCGGCAGCATCTGTTGCCGCTGCGTTATCTGGCACTGCGGCAGAATTGGGAGAAGCGACAGCAGCCACACCCGCTGTGGATACTGCACCCGCCGCTGCCGATAGTTGATCACCCGAGGCATCAGCCAGCGCCAAAAACGCCAGTGCCCCCGGAGCCAGCCCATCTTTATAGACGTAGTACCGGGGCTGAGAATAGGGATAGCGCGGATCATCCGGCAGGGTTTGATGCATGGATAGCACGGTTACATCGGGGCGATCGCTCGCTTGGCTTGTCATCCCATAGCCAATCCCCGATTCACCTAGCGCTGCCACCACTGCATCAGTCGTATCCTCTTCAACCTGAGTCACGGTATCGCCAGCAGAAAATCCACCCAACTCTTCCCAAATCGCGTATTGACTCACAGCTAAGCGCGTGTCGCTATCGTCGGGTCGATCAATAAACTCGATTGGCCCTGCAGTCCCCCCCAATTCAGACCAATCAGTAATCTCACCCCGAAAGATGCGAGCGAATTCGGCAAACGTTAAGTTGCCATCAAAATCGTTATCAGAGCTGACAAAAATAGCAATTTTTTCACGCTCTAGCGTTACCTGCTGCAAGCCTTCATTCCGCTCTGCCTCAGTCAGAGGGCGGCCAATGGCTGCAATATCAATCTCATCTGCCAACAGTCTCTCAAGGGCTTCGTCGGTGCCACTGGCCTCTAGCATCACCTGAGTGCCTGAATAATCGGCTTCGTAGCGCTCTTGCAGCGCCTCGTTAGTGACTATCATGCTGCTAGAGCCATCGACCCGCACAACCGTATCGCTCGGCACCGAGGGAATGGGCACCGGAGATGATGTAGCAGGAATCGCCTGAGCCATAAGCCGCTCTGCCGCAAATGACCGGGCTAGGGGCTGAGCAGTAACTAGGGCCAAGAGGAGCGCCAGAGCAAGAACCGGAGTACCTTTAGACTGCAACATCATAGTTTTTAAACTTCAGCCTAATTTGGGCTAGGAGAACATTAACTTTTGCAAAAGACGAGATGATTATAAACACCATACGCTAAATCACAAAGTAGTTCTTAATGTCAGACTACAAAAGATTGTCCCTATGTTTATTCCATCGATTCTCAATGCGGCCTCAATGAAACGCAGCTTGACGAGCCAGCCTATCCGCAGGATGCGTCAAGAGCTGTAAGAACATTATATGGAGCTATCGAATCGGCCTGGATGATGCGGCACAGCGGTGCTCTAGATGAAGCGGTTGTTCTAGAAGGGCATACCGACTGACCCTGCTCCACCTCTCTCTATACACTATAGGACTTACGCAGTTGAGCGATTTTGGGGAGGCTAAGCCTCCTCAAAATCGCTCAGATTCTCAGGACGCCGCACGAAGTGCGTAAGTCCTGTCCATATATAAGCTGCGTCCATGTCTGGAAGCTAAACTAACGTTAGTTCGGCAAGTGTATAAAACCGTGTTGCTCGCGACACAGGCAATACGGCTTAGCAGTGTTTTACACCGCAGCGTAGAGCTGAAACGACCGGCGGCATTCATCCACCTGTTTCAGGCTTCAACTCAGCAATGTCAGCAAAGCAACTCTGAAATCTAAGAGTCCTGAGATAATGATGAGAACGGAGGCACCTGAGCAGCGGATTGCGTTTGTCATTGCTGACGCCCGCGTAGGGGCTTCGGGATGGCGCATGCTCTGCGGTTGTTCTGGTTGTTCGAATAGTTCTGTTGCTGTGTGAGGGAATAGAGATGTGTGGAATCGTTGGCTATATTGGCACTCAGTCTGCGAGTAGCATTTTGCTAGAGGGGCTGCGCCAGCTGGAGTATCGCGGCTACGATTCTGCGGGCATTGCCACCGTTTGGGAAGACAAAATTGATTTAGTGCGCGCCAAGGGCAAGCTTTATAACCTGCAAACCAAGCTTGAAGGGCATGACTTGCAGGGTACGGTCGGGATTGGGCAC
>JBGTOF010000176.1:0-7574 GCA_041742695.1 Elainellales cyanobacterium
TGGTTGGTCGTCAGCTATTTCAACTGGATTTGGCAGCATAGCCGTTTTAAAACTACCGCTGCACAGCGAGCGAGGTTAGCGACACGATCCTGGAATTGGCACGATATTGCCACCTATCCCACATTAATTTGAGGCACTACCGAATGTTAGTAGTCAGGCAAGTGGTTGTTTTGTAGGTAGAAATCGGAACCAATCACCAGTTATTTTCATAGTTGGTGATTGGTAGAATTTGGAAGAGCGATCGCCCCTCCATGTTCTCACTGCAACTAAATATACCCAGGTTCTGAATATGTCAGTTGAGTGCAGTTTTGTGCAGGTGAGGATCGAGGAGTGTTGCGGAGGCCGTCGGAGCTAGCCGCTTTCGCTCTTATGGTTAGACTGAAGCTTCTGTAACATCTCTGCTACTTGGCTCACCGAGGCACGTGGCGACATCCGGGGCACTGTAACCCACTCAGACTCGGGTTGCTTTGCCGAATCGGCCCAATACATGACTGGAATTTCGTATTGATAGGCACTGAACCAGTCAGGGTGAGTGGTAATATCGCGAACCTCAATATGCAGGGAAATATTGTCCACCTGCGTCAACTTTTCGAGCAGCCCTTCACAAAGATGGCAGTCTGGCTTGCTATAGACGATTAAATGCATGGTTTGAGCGCAAGGTGCGGAAATTACTCGGATAAGGCAAATAGAGCTATGTGCTCAACACTGCAAGACATGTAAGCGCTGCTGAGTCTAGGGCTAAACGCTGTCCTTTTATTGCTTTTGCTCGTTCGTGACTGCAGGGTGCTCTTGTTAAAGTCGTTTTACAAAGGTGCGATTCTGCAGTCTACAGGGCTGCTGGTATCATTCTTGCACTCTAAGTGCATCTCGTTCTGCAAGTCAGCTCCCCTTGGGAAGAGCATCGCCTTAGCTCCCCAAGCCCCTTCCCCCAAAAAGTGCGCTGTGCACATACAAGTAGGTCAGGTTATCGCCGCTGCACGGAGATAACCTGGCCTTTTTTTGGTTTTGGTGCAAGATATCAAGATTCCTACTATTCTTAGTCCTATCGTTGTTCTGTGAGCAGTTATTCTTGACTATGCCATCGTCTCAATCTCAAACCTGGAGCCAGCGTTTTGAATCCGCGCTGCATCCGGCGATCGCCCGCTTCAACGCCAGCATCAGCTTCGATATTGAGCTTATTGAGTACGATATTACCGGCTCTCAGGCGCATGCGCGTATGCTGGCGCACACTGGCATCATTGCATCAGATGAGGGCGAGCGACTGGTGCAAGGGCTAGAGCAAGTTCGCCAAGAATATCGCCAGGGGCAGTTTATGCCGGGGGTAGAGGCGGAGGATGTCCATTTTGCCGTCGAGCGGCGGCTGACAGAATTGGTAGGCGATGTGGGTAAAAAGTTGCACACAGCGCGATCCCGCAATGACCAAGTGGGCACCGATACGCGACTATACCTGCGAGATCAAATCCAGCAAATTCACACCTCCTTGGAGGCGTTTCAAACGGCGCTGCTGGCTCATGCCGAACAGCATGTGGAAACGCTGATCCCCGGCTATACGCATTTGCAGCGGGCACAGCCGTTGAGTTTGGCGCATCACCTGCTGGCCTATGTGGAAATGATGCAGCGGGATAGCGATCGCCTGCGAGATTTGCTGCCTCGCGTCAACATTTCGCCGCTGGGCTGTGGCGCATTGGCAGGCACTACCTTTCCCATTGACCGCCACTATTCCGCAGAACTGCTGGGGTTTGACGCCGTCTATGCCAACAGTTTGGATGGTGTGAGCGATCGCGACTTTGCCATTGAGTTTCTCAGCGCCGCCAGCATCATCATGGTGCATCTGTCGCGACTGTCAGAAGAAGTCATTCTATGGGCATCAGAGGAGTTTGGGTTTGTGATGCTGCGGGATAGCTGTTCCACCGGCTCTAGCATCATGCCTCAGAAAAAGAACCCCGATGTGCCTGAACTGGTGCGCGGCAAAACGGGGCGGGTGTTTGGGCATTTGCAGGGAATGTTGGTGTTGATGAAGGGGCTGCCCCTCGCCTATAACAAAGATTTGCAGGAAGACAAAGAAGCCCTGTTTGACGCGGTGAGAACGGTCAAGGGGTGCCTAGAGGCCACCACTATTTTGCTGAAAGAAGGGCTGGAGTTTCGCCCGGCTCGCCTGAATGCAGCCGTAGCAGAAGACTTTTCTAATGCGACAGATGTGGCGGATTACCTAGCCGCTAAGGGCGTGCCTTTCCGCGAAGCCTACAATTTAGTCGGCAAGGTGGTTAAAGCCTCTCTCACTGCTAACAAGCTGTTGAAGGACTTGACCCTAGAGGAGTGGCAGGCGCTGCATCCAGCCTTTGACGCAGATATCTACGAGGCGATCGCCCCTCGCACGGTCGTCTCTGCCCGCAACAGCTACGGCGGCACGGGGTTTGACCAAGTACGGCAGCAGTTAAACCGAGTGCGATCGCGCTTAAGCAAGGCCTAGTTCCACTGTTGATACAGAGTTTCTGAGCAGTAATGACTGCAAACCTTATGCTGCAAGGGTTACAGCAATTAAATTTGTCGAACTCACGTTCTTTATAGGTTTGTTATCCTATCAATGAGTCTGAGCAATGAGTAGGTGTGATGTAGGCTATGACTTGACCCCATCCCTCTTGGGGTTGTGGCTTCATTGCCGCATCCTTATTCCAACGAATCAATCAAACATGATTAGGAGAACACTGTGTTTGATTATCTTCCGCCCCTAAATGAGCATAATTTGCCCTATCCAGATACGATGCACCCCATTGTGGTTCACTTCGTCATTGCGATGGTGCTGTTTGCTTTCGTCTGCGACGTAGTGGGTTACATTACGCGCAATACCAAGCTCTATGAGGTGAGCTGGTGGAATATGTTTTTTGCCACTATCTCTATCTTTATCGCCATCATTTTTGGACAGGTTGAGGCAGGTCTGGCAGAGCCCTATGCCGCGGCTGTGTCTACGCTGAACCGGCATACGCTGATTGGCTGGTCGCTGTCGGGTGTGATTACGGCTATCACTGGCTGGCGCTATGTGCTGCGATCGCGCGATCCCAAAACGCTACCCGTGGCCTATCTCATGATGGGTGTGCTGCTGGTGGGGATTGTGTCTTACCAGGTGTATTTGGGCGACAAGTTGGTGTGGGTCTACGGCCTACACACCGTGCCTGTCGTTGAGGCTATTCGGGAAGGAGCGCTGTAATGAATCCAGAACTTGTGACTCAACTGGGTGAAGGGCTGGGCAGCAATGGCTTGCCTTACACCATCCCGATTCATCCCAACCTGGTGCACATGACGCTAGGTCTATTCATTGTGGCGATTGGCTTCGACATTGTGGGCGTGCTGTTCCCGTTAGAGAAACCCGTGTTTAAGTTTCTGGCAATTCCAGCAACGCGCACTAACCTGTTTGATGTCGGTTGGTACAACATGGTAGCCGCCGCAATCATTACCTTTTTTACAGTAGCTGCAGGGTTTTATGAACTGATTCTGGCGCAGCCTCTAACCGATGTGACCAGCGCGTGGGGGCTAGCAGCGATGGAAACCATGCTGTGGCATGGCGTAGGCGGTGTGCTGCTGCTGGCATTGATTGTGGGTATGACGGTGTGGCGAGGCTTTCAGCGGTATGTGTGGCGCAAGGAGCGGGCGCAACAGGTGCAATGGCTCTATCTGCTCGCAGGCCTGTTCATTTTTGCGCTGATGTTTGCCCACGGCACGTTGGGCGCGCACATGGGAGGAGAGTTCGGCATCCATGTAACGGCCGATCAATTGTTGAAGATGGGGCAAGACCCCAACACGTTGCTGCAGTAGACGTTTGGGAGATAGATAATCCCTGCTGAACATCCTGCTTTGGTGGTCTATTGGTGATCTAGAGTTATCTCTCTTGGCAGTATCTTAGGGTGCATTCACCTGGGTTCCAAGGGATTATGTCTAAGGCAACCTGGTTATTTCTGGGAATTCCTTTTATCGTGTTTAGTGGTGTTGAGCGTCTGCATCCCCTCTATCTTTAACGCATCTGCAGCTCATTGAATCCCTTACTGAATTAGCTACTTGCTGGGCTGCTGCATTGAATCGTTTGTCTTATAACCCCCAATGAAGACACGCACATTTTTGACATTGGCGATCGCCGCACTTGTCCTCGCTGCCGTTAGCTGGTGGATTGGCCAGATGTCCTATACCTGGATGCCGCCCGAAGCCTCGATAGAGGCCAAGCTGGTCGATGATCTGTTTAGCCTCTTGGTGTCGGTTGCTAGCTTCATCTTTTTAGGCGTGACGGGAACGCTGCTCTATTCAGCCCTGTTTTCGCGAGCGGCCAAGTACGATATTAGCGACGGCCCCCCCATTGAGGGCAACGTAACGGTGGAAGTGGTGTGGACGGTAATTCCCTTTGTGATCGTGATGGGGATTGCATTCTATAGCTACCAAATCTATGACCAGATGGATGTGCATGGCCCCATGGAGCATCTTCATGCGGCGGTTCCGACAGACGCTGCTGCACCGCAGGTACCCACTGAGCGCCCCGCCGAAGTTGAAGAAATCGAAGTGCTGGCTCGTCAGTGGGCCTGGGAGTTTCGCTATCCCAATGCCAATGTGAGCAGCACAGAGCTGCATTTGCCGAGCGATCGCCGCATTCGGTTAGCACTCAAAGCCGATAGCGTGATCCATGGCTTCTACGTTCCTGCCTTTCGCCTAAAGCAAGACATTATCCCTAGAACCGATGCTCAGCTTGAGTTTACGCCCGTTTTAGAAGGCACCTATCGCCTGCGCGATTCTCAGTACAGCGGCACCTATTTTGCTGCGATGCAGGCAGATGTGGTGGTGCAATCTCCAGAAGACTATGACCAATGGTTAACGTTGGCCGCCTCTCAGCCACCTGCTACAGCCTATAACCAAGCGGTCTATGAGTATGAGCGCGCTGCTAAAAAGCCCATCAGCGCAGGGTGGAAGTCTATACCCCCTGCGCCAGCCCCGGTGGTGAATTATGCTGCCGATCCCCAGCCTGTGAGCCCCCAGGCTGCGATTCCTACACCTGAGGACAAGCAATCATGACGACGAATGCTCCAACTGGGGCGATCGCCCCTAATGTTGAGCAACCTGCTCCCGGTGCCCCGAATAACTGGCGACGGTTTTTCAGCTTTAGCACCGACCATAAAGTGATCGGGATTCAGTACATTGTCACCGCCTTTCTGTTCTTCTTGATCGGTGGCCTGTTCGCCATGATCATGCGAGGCGAGCTGATTACTCCCGACGCCGACTTGGTCGATCGCACCGTTTACAACGCTCTGTTCACCATGCACGGCACAGTGATGCTGTTTATGTGGACGTTCCCCGTGCTCAACGGGCTGGCGAACTATCTCGTGCCGCTGATGATTGGCGCGCGCGATATGGCCTTTCCGCGGTTGAATGCGATCGCCTTTTGGATGGTGCCCGTGTTTGGCATCATTCTGATGTCCAGCTTCTTGGTGCCCGGTGGGCCCGCTCAGGCAGGATGGTGGTCCTATCCGCCGGTGAGTTTGCAAAACCCCAGCGGCAACCTAGTCAATGGACAATTTCTCTGGCTGGTGGCGGTGGCCCTGTCGGGGGTGTCATCCATCCTGGGTGCCGTCAACATCGTGACCACCATTATCAAAATGCGCGCTCCCGGGATGGGCTTTTTTCGGATGCCCGCCTTTGTGTGGACGGTGCTAAGCGCTCAGCTGATTCAGCTCTTTGGGCTGCCTGCCCTAACGGCAGGGGCCGTGATGCTGCTGTTTGACCTAACCACGGGCACCAGTTTCTTTGATCCAATCAAAGGCGGCAGTCCTGTCCTGTATCAGCACTTCTTCTGGTTTTACTCACACCCGGCTGTGTATGTCATCATCCTGCCGGTATTTGGCATCTTCTCAGAGGTGTTTCCGGTCTATGCCCGCAAGCCGCTGTTTGGCTACAGGGTGGTGGCGGTGTCGTCGCTGATTATTACGGGCTTGAGCGCGACCGTGTGGGTTCACCACATGTTTGCTAGCGGCACCCCGGGGTGGATGCGTATGCTGTTTATGTTTTCTAGCATGTTGATTTCGGTGCCGACCGGTATCAAGGTGTTTGCCTGGGTAGCCACGGTGTGGGGCGGCAAGCTGCGGCTGACGACGCCCATGCTGTTTGCGTTGGGCGGTCTGGTGATGTTTGTGTTTTCGGGCATTACCGGAATCATGCTAGCGGCTGTTCCCTTTGATATTCACGTCAACAACACCTATTTCGTGGTGGGTCATTTCCACTACGTGATCTATGGCGCAACAGTGATGGGCGTCTATGCGGCTATCTACCACTGGTTCCCTAAAATGACGGGGCGGATGTATTACGAAGGCTTGGGCAAGCTGCATTTTGCGCTGACCTTTATTGGCGCAAACCTCAACTTTTTCCCGATGCATCCCCTGGGTTTGCAGGGCATGCCGCGCCGAGTCGCATCCTATGATCCAGAATTTGCCTTTTGGAATGTACTTGCCAGCTTGGGCGGTTTTTTGCTGGGCATGTCAACGCTGCCGTTTATTTTGAACATGGTGAGTTCGTGGGTGCAGGGCAAGCCTGCCCCTGCTAATCCGTGGCGAGCCATTGGTTTGGAGTGGTTGGTTTCATCGCCACCGCCAACGGAGAATTTTGAAGAACTTCCCAATGTGATTGCCGAGCCCTACGGCTATGGCAAAGATGAGCCGCTGGTGTCAAATGCGAGCGCCATGATGGGGACAGAATTAGCGCCAACCCCTAGCCCATAACCCCATAACAGGAGACCGATGGAGAGTTCTGTGGAATCTCAAACGATGAATTCTCAAGTGGTGGATGGAGCGGCGATCGCCCACACTGCTCATGAGCACGACGAAGCCGCCAACAGCATGTTTGGCTTCATTGTGTTTCTGCTGTCAGAAAGCGTGATTTTCCTCAGCTTTTTTGTAGGCTATACCGTCTACAAAACCAACGCAGTGAACTGGCTGCCCGACGGCGTGTCGGGGCTAGAGGTGCGAGAGCCGTTGATCAATACCATCGTACTGGTATCGAGCAGCTTTGTCATTTACTTTGCTGAGCGGTTTTTACATAAAGACAACCTGTGGGGCTTTCGGGCCTTTTGGCTGCTGACGATGGCGATGGGCAGCAGCTTCCTCTATGGGCAGGCGGTGGAGTGGCGCAGCTTAGAGTTTGGCTTTACCTCCGGGGTGTTTGGCGGCACGTTTTACTTACTCACCGGATTTCACGGCCTGCATGTGCTGACGGGGGTGCTGCTGCAGACGCTGATGCTGGGGCGATCGTTCATTCCCGGTAATTACGATACTGGCGAGTTTGGCGTTGCGGCTACGTCTCTGTTCTGGCACTTTGTGGACGTGATTTGGATTATTCTGTTTGTGCTGATTTATGTGTGGCAGTAAGTCCGCTGCTTCCTCTATCCCCCGTTAGTCTCGACATTGGCAGGCATTTCCCATGATTATTGATGACCAGCACTACGACTTCATCATTGTGGGTACGGGCGCGGGGGGCGGCACCCTCGCGCAATCGCTGGCAAAAACGGGCAAGCGCATCCTGATTTTGGAGCGGGGCGGCGCAATGGCGCT
>JBGTOF010000177.1:0-7545 GCA_041742695.1 Elainellales cyanobacterium
GGGGAACTCGAAGCGATTTAGTTGATCGGTGAATAGGCCATATATAAATCGGGCTCAGGCCATAGACTTGGCTTAGATGAGCACGGCCCCAGAGGGCGATCGCCCGTTATCGACTGCATCTGGAGCGACCGGGCTAAGAACGGCACGGCGATCGCGCCAGCCCACGACCGTAAAGCACACCAGCACTCCAAACAAGCATGCGCCAATCATCTGATGCGACACCGTTAGAGGCTCGACTTGCAGATGCAAACGGTAGGTTGCGACACCCAGCCCAATCTGCAAGACCAATAGCCCCAATGCCCCGCTAGTTAACCGTCGCAGTGTCGGATGCAACGCTGGCGTGCGCCAGGCTAATACGACCAAGGCCAACACGGCCAATGTGGCAGGCACAACTCCCAGCAGGTGCAGATTCATCACTTGGCAAAGTTGTGACCCACCCAGACACTGATGCAGCGCCCAGCGAGAGCCGACCAGCCCTCCCGACAAGCTTTGGAAATACACTAGCACTGCTGCGGCCAGACTCACCCAAGGTAGTTTGCCGGCCGTCCCTGTCCCGGTATAGGGCATCAGCAGCATGCCCATGATCAGCAGCGTGGTGAAAAACAACAGGGCCGTTCCTAGATGTGCGGTGACAATATCGAACCGCAGCATTTCTGTTACGGTGAGCCCGCCCAGTAAGCCCTGCACTAAGATGAGCCCCAATGCGAGGGCCGCCACGCCCGTTGTCCATGTGGGCAGATGGCGACGTAGCCACAGCGTCATCCCCAGTAACACAAGCGTCAGCACGCCAATTAGGGCTGCATCTAGACGATGGAACCATTCTAAAAACACCTGCAGATTCATCTGCTGCCCCGGGAATAGGGTGCCATAGCACAGGGGCCAGTCCGGGCATGCAAGGCCTGCGTTCATGACACGAGTGGCGCTGCCGACGGCCATCAAGAGCCAAGTGGCGATCGCCAGCTTCCAAACCAGCCACCGCACTCGACCCACGGCCCGCACAGCCTCTGGCTGAGTCGAGTGTATTTGGGTCGCATTGGGGGTAGGGGGCGAAACTGCCACCGTCGAATCAGTCATAACCGTACATCCTCTGTCTGCGTCAACGTGGATGGGCGAGGGCTGTTGGGACGAGACTCTAATGCGATGCATCCACGCGCACATTCACCAGAGTCTTGTCGTTTCGTTACCGCTGTGAACTCGATAGAGGTTAGGAGTTGAGCCAGATTGGAATGAGATGACGTCGTGAGGGCGATCGCCCCCAAATCTGGCCCTGATCCGTCACTCAGGCTCTATGGCAAGCCGTTTAACGCCATTAATCTTAGTCCCTAGTTCTACCTTAGCTACCACTTTAGTAACAGAACCCAGAATCTGCGGAAGTTTAGCTATTTCTTAGGAATCAACCCAGACTCTAGCTACAAACTACCTGAGATTGCCTTTGATTTGGTGCAATAGATAAACTTCCCCTTTCACCCCACTTTCTATTGCAGCCGACAGGTTGATTAAGATAGTTGGTGTTCGCCTAGGCCGGGAAGTCATTTGCGAAAGATGACCAAAAATCCTTGATGGGCTGTGCGCGTCGTGCACAGCCCATCAAGGATTTGAATTTATCCCAACCGCAGGCTGATTAGAAGGCTAGTGATTAAAGAGCCGGGCCTCACTATTATGCTTATCTTTGGTCATGTAGGCCGTCCAGTAGCGATGAAAGACCTGCTGGGCGCGCTGCATCGCCAACACAAAGAAATAAGGATTACGCGGCATTGCCCCTAGCGCTTTTGCCCATTTCTTGCGTCTCAGCGGTTCCAAAACCCGATAGTAAGAAATATTTTTTTGATAGACATCTAAACTGGCGCGGATGCTATCGCTTAAATCTGCATCAGCCTGAACCAGAGGTCGCGCCAAGAACGCTCGAGCTACTTTGCAGTATCCCTTCAATCGACTAATTTTGCTATGGCTCACCAGAGAATTACTGCGCAGTCGATAGAAGTAGTAGGCTTCGGGCAAGAGATAGTAGCTCGCACCATTAACCAAGCAATCGAGGTAGAGCCAGTAGTCTTGCCCCAAGCGCAATTCAGGATTGTAGCGAATAGAGTGCTTCTCGAGAAAACTACGGCGAATCATAGGTTTGCAATAGCCCAGATGTAGGCCTTTTTGAGCAAACACATCAGTTCGCACAAAAAAGACAGGGTCAATTAGCGTGACATCTTCAAAGTGGTAGCCGCTTTGACTGATTAGTGTGCCTTTCGTCTGTTCGGTACCGGGTAGCACGTAGTGCAGGTCATCGGCGACCATGTCGGCCTTGTCAAGTTCTGCAATTGAGAGCAGTGTCTCTAAGCGGGTTGAGCCATACCAGTCATCTGAGTCAAGAACGGCGATCCATGTGCCAGTCGCCGCTTCAAGCGCACAGTTGCGGGCAACAGCGGCTCCCATGTTTTCACTGTTGACAAAAAGCTTAATACGGCTATCGCCAAAACTCTGAACAACCTCTATTGTGCCATCGGTAGAGGCGTCATCAACAATTAACAGTTCGAAGTCTTCGAAGGTTTGGTCTAAGGCTGAGGCGATCGCTCGCCCAATGTACTGCTCTGCATTATAAGCAGGCATGATGATGGATACGGTGGGTGCCATGGTGCAACTCAGAGGTAGATACCCAACGCTGATCAACGGTTGGCCGACTAGTCCGCATAGAGCGGATGGTTTAGAACAACATTTGGGTGAGTAACAGTTCAGGAGAATGAATGATTGCCAGATACTATCAAGAGAATCGAAGACCAATCCAAGTCATGACGCCTTTGAAATAACTCACTGAGTCAGGCTTTTACGGAAATGCACTACAGAGACATCTAGCCAGGGAGCAATAGAGCTCTTTTCTTTTGGCACCATCTAAGCCGTTGAAACAGCGAGCCGACACTACTAGTAAACTCTATAGGGCCGATGAACACCGTCTACCTTTAGGACAGTTCAAGGCATTACTTATCCTTACGTTGGGCCTAAATGATTTATTTTGATCAGCAAAGTACATATAACTATACGGTAATCCCCGTAATTTACCTGTAACCAAGCTCACATAAATATGCTAAGTAAGCTCACATTCAGAAGACTCCAATTTTTTACATGGATTTAACCCGGTGAGCCTCCAGTCCTGACAGTATAGAAATGTACAAGAGCAAGATGGGGCGATCGCATGAACGGCTGGCAAATGAGTGCAGGAGTTTTGGGGGTGGCTGTAGTGGGAGGGGCGATCGCCCTAGCCATGACAAATCCTGAACAGCCCGAGTACGACACCTACGCCACTCAGCAGCTCACCGCTTACCTGCAAGAAAATGTATGCCCAGACTTGCCCAGCTTTTTGGGCAATAGTCTCGAAACCCAGTGCAACCAAGCCATCGTAGATAATCAGTCACAGCTGCGCCAGCTTATTACCAGCAATACCGAGCGGCAAGATTTTACGGTGCTCAGTCACTACACTACCGATTTACGTCCACAAGATTTATTGCCTGCAGAACTGCAACCGTTTTTGCCCAGTGGCGTGATTCCCGCCTACCGAGTAAAAACGGTAGGCGCGTTTACCCGGTTTTGGATTTACGATGCGGCACGGATGTAGGGCCAACTCTTCGCAGTAGAGGGGTGAACTGTTGACTTAACGTGCAATTAAAGGGCGGTCTGCGATCGCACTTTAAACCCATTCAGGCTGATTGAGTGTGTCGCCACTGTTCTAACCAAAGGATAATCCCCAAGACTATCAACAGCGGTGTGAACCAGTTACCCCAGCGTCCATAGGGCGTTTGGGCGCGACGGCGATAAATGGTCGCCACGTGGGTTTGCAAGGTTTGATAATCCGATAGCCATAGCGTGCGCCCGTGGGGATCTACAACACCCGACAGCCCGGTGTTGGTGGCTCGCAGGGCATAGCGGTTGGTCTCGATCGCGCGCATCAGATCATGGGCATGGTGCTGGGCCATCATGCCTACCCGGTAGGGATCATTGTTGGAAGCGGTAAGAATAAACTCGCCCCCCTGCGCGGCCTGCCGCTGAAACAGCCAGGGAAACGCCGATTCATAGCAAATCGCGGCGATCGCCCGACCAAAGGGTGTTTCCAAGACTTGATTGGGGTTGCCTGGCACCATGGAGGCTCTGTCAATAGACAAGCGTCCTATCATCTGACCCAAGGTTTGCTCTAGGGGAATATATTCCCCCAAGGGCACCAGCTTAACTTTGTCGTATTGACTATAAATCGAGCCATCGCCCAACAGCATGAACAGCGTTTGAGTGTAGCGTCCGTTCTGGCGACCCACTGTGCCTACCCAGGCAGGCACGCCCGCCGCTACGATTGCTTGATGTAGGGGGTTCTGCGCCTGGCGCGCGGTGCCTACCCAGTGCCAAGGAAACGCCCCCTCTGGCATCAGCACCACATCGACTCCCTGCGCGGCTAGGGCTTCATAGCCTTGGGTATAGTGGGCGATCGCCAGTTGATAGCCTTCTTCGAATAGCTTGATGCGAGTGGGCACATTGCCCTGCACCAAGCCTACCGTTAGCGCGTCATCAGGGGTATCGTGCAACGGTTGTGAGGCAAGACCCCAACCGGCCAGGTGTGCCACCAGTACGAGCCCTGCTGCGGTTAAGAGAAAGGGTCGAGGCGAGTGTGGACGGCGCGGTGGAGATGTCAACCGTTGAGAGGCTGGAATGAACCCCGCGTGCCAAGCTTCGGCCAAGCAGCCATTGACTGCTACAAGCACTGCGGAGACAGTGAGCGGCCCCGACAGTTGCCCCAAGTGCAACAGCGGCAGATTGACCGGGCTTTGGGTATAGGCCACAAAGGTCCAATCCAGTGGCCCATAGTTCCGCAGTTGCTCAAGCGCACACCACAGCCCTGTGCCTACCACTATCCGCAGGGCGGCCAAGCGCCCCAAGCCTAGCCCTCTGGTGGCTAACGGACGCAGGACATAGTGCAATAGCACACACCAGACGATAGGAATGATAGCCCCCCACAGGGTAATAAAGCTCCAGGCAAATAGGGTGATCGCCACGCTAGACACCCAGGGAATGCCCATCCAGGTCAACGGATGCAAGTCTACTATCCACGATAGTGCCAGCCCGTGGTAGCCAATGCCCCATAGCAGGGGATAGCGGAACAGCGGTCGGCTTGTGGCAGACGCGGTCACTAAAATCCACAATGGGGCGATCGCCCCCCATGGCAAAAGCCACAGATGGAACGGCGCTGGAGCTAGGCCCATCAGCACCCCACTAAATAGGGCGATCGCCCCTCGTCCCAGCCAAGGATTAAATGCATTGAGCTGGAGGCGTTTCATCCTGCACCAAGGGTTTGACAGGCCTTGCACGAAAGAAAGGCATTGAACGACATTGAACGGATACCCTAGGACTTGGCTTCACTGATCGCGATAGGCTTTAGCGGTGTAAGGTATACGGTTTTAGGTCTCAGGTCTCAGGCAGTCCGTAAATCGTAAACCCTGCACCGTAAACCCTAAACCGTGAACCGTATACCCTACCTCCCCCCGACCCGTCCCCTGTAGCTTGGCCGCCTACTAGCTTCCCTTCTTCGTCGCTTTCTTGGATTTTTCTTTCTCACGCTTTACCGCAGCCTTCGTGGCTTTTTCGGCTTCTAGGCGGGCTGCTGCCGCTTGCTGGCGCTCTTCGTCCAGCTTATCTAGGTAATAGTGGTAGTCGCCCCGATAGACCACCAATTCCCCGTTGCGCACTTCGACGATCTTATTGGCGACTTGAGAGATAAAGTACCGATCGTGCGACACAATCAGCACCGTGCCGTCATAGGCTTTGAGCGCTTCTTCGAGCATCTCTTTCGCCGGGATGTCGAGGTGATTGGTCGGCTCATCCAAAATGAGGAGATTTGCGGGTTGTAGCAGCATTTTAGCCAAGGCCAGCCGTGCTTTTTCGCCGCCGCTGAGCGAGGCCACGTTTTTGAAGACCGTGTCGCTGCTAAACAAAAAGCGGCCTAGCAACGTGCGCACTTCCTCATTGTTCCAATCGGGCACTTCATCGTGGATGGTATCCATCACGGTCTTCTTGAGATCCAGCGCTTCTGCCTGGTTTTGCTCAAAGTAACCGGGGATGACGTTGTGCTTGCCCAGTTCTGCGGTGCCTTCGTCATGGGGCTCCATGCCCATGATCATGCGCAGCAACGTGGATTTGCCTGCCCCGTTGGGTCCTAAGAAGGCGATGCGATCGCCCCGCTCGACCAACAGCTCTGCCCCCAAAAACAGAATCTTGTCGCCGTAGCTATGGCTCAGGTCTGCAAGCTCTACCACTTCTCGCCCGCTGCGCGGCGCAGGCGGAAACTGAAACTTGAGGGTGCGCATGGTGCCGACCGGCGCGTCAATCCGTTCTACTTTGTCGAGCTGGCGCTCGCGACTCTTGGCCTGGGTGCTGCGGGTCGCACTGGCGCGGAACCGATCGACAAATTCTTGTTGCTTGTCGAGTTCCTTTTGCTGACGCTCATAGGCACTCATTTGCGCTTCACGATTCAGCTCTTTTTGCTCTAGATAGGCAGAGTAGTTGCCCAAGTAAGTGGTCGAAACACCGCGCTCGGTTTCGACAATCTGATTGCAGAGGCGATCGAGAAACTCTCGGTCATGAGACACAATCACCATGGGTGTGGTGAGCCCCTTAAGGTAAATCTCTAACCACTCGATGGTTTCTAAATCTAGATGGTTGGTCGGCTCGTCTAGCAGGAGGATGTCGGGCTTTTGCAGCAGAATTTTGCCTAAGCTCATGCGCATTTGCCAGCCGCCGCTAAAGGCACTGACGAGGCGATCGCCATCTTCAGTCTCAAACCCCAGCTCCGGCAATATCTTTTCAATGCGCGACTCTAGCCCATAGCCGTCTAGCGCTTCGAACCGCCGCTGGTTGCGATCCAGCTCGTGGATCAATCGATCCAGTTCTTCCGGGTCTGCCGATTCCATGTCTTGGGGAATGCGTTGCAGGGCTTGCTGCACGGCGTTGGCTTCCGTAAATACCGTCCAAAACTCTTCACGCACGGTGCGGGTGGGCTCTACCTCAAACTCTTGGGTGAGATAGGCAATGTGCAGGCTGGCAGGGCGAATCACCTCGCCTGCCGTTGGCTCCATTTCTCCAGCAATAATCTTGAGCTGGGTAGACTTTCCTGCGCCGTTGACCCCCACTAGGCCGATGCGATCGCCCGGCTTCACTTCCCAGTTCACATCCTTTAAGACTTCACCCGTGGGATAAATTTTGCTGATGTGCTCGAGTCGCAGCATGTTTGGGTCTCCCACATTGGTTTCATCATCTAGGCCGCTGAATTGCTATCCATTCAGCCAGTCTGAATGTGAGCCCGATCTACAACAGCATACCCCTAAACATCTTAATGAAGTTTTGTTCAGATGCCTACTGCATTCGTCCACAACAGGGAGATCTGGTAGTGCCTCAAATTAATGTGGGATAGGTGGCAATATCGTGCCAATTCCAGGATCGTGTCGCTAACCTCGCTCGCTGTGCAGCGGTAGTTTTAAAACGGCTATGCTGCCAAATCCAGTTGAAATAGCTGACGACCAACCA
>JBGTOF010000178.1:0-6026 GCA_041742695.1 Elainellales cyanobacterium
TTGCGTGGGCTGCGGGTTTTGTCAGACTTTGACAAAGAACTGCAAATGGCTCACACCAATCGAACGCTAGCTGATGAAGTCGAAACCTTCTTTCTGGCAACCTCCACTGAATACAGCTTTCTCAGCAGTAGCCTGGTGAAAGAAATTGCTAAGTTTGGTGGCCCGGTTGACCATCTTGTTCCAGAACCTGTCGCGAAAGATATCCGCCAATGCTACGTCAAGACCCTCCCAATCGCATCACCCCCGAACGGAACGGAACCCCAGTCAGTGTGGGAGTCGTCCCGAACTCCGTCATCCCCAATGGAGACAGCATCCGAGTGGGAGCCTTAGACATTCAGCAAGAGCTAGAAAAGCTGGAAGAAATGATTCTTGATAGCCCTCGCATCTTCAACCGCACGATGGTGAATGAAGATGTTCTGTTAGAACAGCTTGAGATGATTCAGCTCAGCTTGCCTCCGGCATTTGAGGAGGCCAAAAAGCTATTGCAGCATAAAGAAGACCTTCTGCTAGAAGCAGAGCAGTATGCGCAAGATGTGATTGAAGCGGCAGAGCGGCGGGCCGCTCAAATTCTGGATGAAATGGGGCTGATTCGTCAGGCTGAGGTGGAGATGAAGCAGATTCGCCAGCGGGTGCAACAGGAGTGCGAAGAGGCTCAAGAGCAAACCATTGGCGAAATTGAGCGGACGCGCCGACAGGCACAGCAAGAATACGAGGAAATGCGCCGCCGCGCCCTAGCCGAATGCGAAGACATTCAAGCTGGAGCTGATACCTACGCTGACCGAGTATTGCGGGATCTGGAGCAGCAGTTTGGCGAGATGCTGCGGGTGGTGCGCAATGGGCGACAGCAGTTGCAGCGGCCAGGGGCGAGCATGGGGGCCAAGGCTGCCAGTTCGCCAACTGGGCCGCGATCGCCCCAGCCGCCCAAACCCCTCAAGCCCAATTAACCGAGAGCAATAAAAGCTCCAACCTCTGCATGGGCAGGGCAAGCAGCGCTTGTCCTGCCTTTTTGCATGGCCGATTAGGCGATTCGTCAACCCCTCCCTCGCTATCCACTTCATGATCTGTCATAGATTCCTCTGTCCATCTGTAAAAGGCATAGGCTAGGGTTTAGGCATATTCGCCCTCTGGGGCAATTCTTCGGCGCGGTGCGCTGCTCGACCTATGCAATCTGAAAAATTTCGTCAACAGTTACGACAGGAAGCCCAGCAATGGCAGGTTGATGGGGTGATCAGCGCTGAGCAATACGCTCGGCTCTCGACAGACTATGAATTTGAAAATCTAGATCTTCAATCCCGCGATCGCTTCGTGATGATTTTGATTGGGCTAGGCAGCGTGCTGTTGGGTTTGGGGGTGATCACCTTTGTGGCGGCAAACTGGCAGGCCATTCCCCGCGACTTAAAAATGGTGCTGATGCTGTCGCTGTTCTTTGCGGTCAATATCACCGGCTATTGGCTATGGCAGCGCCCCAGTAGCTTGGCGGGTCGCCTGAGCGGACGTCAGCGGCTGGGGCAGGGCTTGTTGCTGCTGGGCGGGCTGATCTTGGGGGCAACCCTGGCGCTAGGCGGGCAACTCTATCACCGCAGTGGCTCTCCCTATGAGCTGTGTCTGGTCTGGGGCTTTGGGGTGCTGGCGATGGCGTTTGGCCTGCGGCTCGTGTCTCTGAGTGTGCTGGCTATTTTGCTAACGGGCATTGGCTACTGGCTGGGCATTCAGCAGCTGGGTTCGGTGGGCATCTTGGCGGGGTTTGTGCCGGTGATGCGCTATATGCCGGTGATAGCCGGGGTGCTGTTTATTCTGCTGGCCTATCGCTGTCGCTCAAATCTGCTGTTTGTGCTGGGTAGCATTGCGGCAATGTCAGCATTGAGCGTTAGTCTGCTTGATAAGACAGGGCCGTACTCCTATGCCACTGTGCTGTGGCAGGCGATCGCCCTTACGCTCCCTCCCGCCATCTTGTGGAGCTATGACGATGGGCTGTGGTGGCAGATCGGGCGGCGTCCGCAACCGTTAGAGCGTCCGTTCCGACCTCTAGCGCGGGAGATGGCGCTGGCCTACCTTGCCATTGCGGCTTATGTTTTGTCGTTCCATTGGCTGTGGGATGTTACCTACAATGCATCTCTCCCGTTGCTTCCGCAGCTTACGACTCTCATTACCCAAGATTACGTAGCGTTGCTCGATGTCAATTTGCTGCTGTATAGCGGTCTGCTGGTCGTGGGCTGGGTGGGGCTAGTGCGCCCGGCCCATCGGTTGGGGCATTGGGGGTTAACCCAGCGTGATGCAACCGTGCTGCTGCTCGTGATGACGTTGGGGGTGATCGTGCTATGGCATTGGTCTATCTCGCCGATTCAGGCGATCGCCACCCTCGTGATGAACGTTCTAGTCATTCTGTTGGCAACAGCGGGCATCCGTCAGGGGTTAGCATCGGGCGATCGCCTGCCATTTTGGTCAGGCATGGGGCTGCTGTCGCTCACCATTCTCAGCCGCTTTTTTGAATACAACACAGGGCTGCTGCTCAAATCTCTCGCCTTTGCCCTGTGCGGCCTAGGCGTCATCATCATCGGTCTGTGGTTTGAGCGCAACGTGCGCCAACTCAACCCAAGTGCGGCTCCGCTCACCTTTTCTGCTCAACCCTCACTCCGTCCACCCTCGCAGCCACCTTCGGAGGATACTCCATGACATCCCGTCATCCTGATTCTCGTCTCAATCCTGATAATCTAGCTAACCCAGATCCGTCCACCTTAGTTCCTACCCCGCATCCCCAGCCCCAGCCAGCGGCTCCGCCTCGTCTGCCTGCGCCACCGCACCGCTCGGTCTGGTTCTGGCTGCCACTGATGGCTCAGGCCGCGCTGATTTTGCTGGTGCCTGTGCAGTCTGCTCTAACCTATGCCACTGGCGAAACAGTAGTGCTGCAAACGGTTCCGGTCGATCCCTACGATGTGTTTCGGGGCTACTACGTCACTCTCAGCTACGACATTTCTACATCGCAGCGGCTGGAACAGGTGCCCGGCTGGCAAGACACGCGGCTAAGTTTAGAAGCTGATAGCAGTCGGCGATCGCTGTTTTCGGACGATCGCACCCTTTATGTGGTGCTAGAAGCCCCCGCTGCTGGCGTCGCATCCACGACTCCGCCCACGCCTTGGACGCCGGTTGCCGTGAGTCGCGATCGCCCCACTCAGCTTGAGTCCAATCAAGTGGCGCTGCGCGGGCGCTATGAATCCTGGGGCATCATCTACGACTTAGAGCGCTACTACATGCCCGAAGACCGCCGAGATGAAATCAATACCAAGATTAGTGAGATTCAGCAGGTCAACCCTATCGAGCCCAATCCTGATCCGACGATCCCTGATGGTTCTGGCAACGCTACCCGCCCCTTTGTGGTCGAAGTCAAAGTCGGCGGGGTGGGACAAGGCGTGCCTCTGGGCTTTTGGTTGCGGGATGAATATATTCAGTTCTAAATCAGTATTGAAAGGGATTCGCTGCGCGATCGCCGCTGAGAATTCACGCTATTGAGGGCTAAGGCTGTCGCCAAGGCGGCGCTGCATTGTTCAGCGTGGGCTTACCCGCATAAGGGAGCTTGTTAGACTGAAGCATCACTCCGCCTGCACGGTTCATTTAATCGCTGACTTTTCCCCCATGGGCGATCGCAAACACACTCCTAAAGACGACATTTTGGATTTGTTGAAGCGGCAAGGGCCGCAGACGGCAACAGCCCTGGCAGAGGCACTGGGTGTGTCGCCCATGGCAATCCGGCAGCATTTGCAGCGGCTCAGGGCCGATGGCTGGGTGCGTTTTGAAGACGAGCACCAGCGGATGGGGCGTCCGGTCAAGCGGTGGCACCTGACGCTGTCGTCTATGCAGCGCTTTCCCGATAGCCATGCCGACCTCACGCTAGAACTGCTGCGCGGGGTAGAGACGGTGTTTGGCAGTGAGGGGCTAGATAAAATTGTGGCGGAGCGTCAGCAGCGCCAAGTGCAGTCGTATCAAACGCAGTTAGACCCAATTGAGAATTGGCAAGCGCGGATCCGGGCGATCGCCCAGATCCGCAGTCAAGAGGGCTATATGGCCGAGGTGATTGCTGAATCGCCCCAGACGATGCTGTTGGTCGAGAACCACTGCCCCATTTGCACAGCCGCTCAAACCTGTCAGGGGCTCTGCGATGCGGAGCTGGCTGTGTTTCGCACGGTGCTGGGCCACACAGTCACGGTAGAACGGGTGGAACATTTTCTTCAAGGCGATCGCCGCTGCGCCTATCGAATTTGCTTAACGGCAGCACTCTAGGGCGATCGCCCGACTGGTTAAGAACCCCACACCACGCCAAGGCGGCACCTAGCCCGTCATTGCACAGCGTTGCCAAACTGTTAGCGTCGCCAAACCGTCAGCCAAATCGATTCCGAGATGCCGTACACTGACTTGTGACCTCAGTCTGCTGAAAATGCGCCGCATCTAAGTCATTCCATGCCTTAGAACGATTAGAGCGTTCGGCTATTCCTCTGCAGAGAGACGCAGCCTAACCTACCCAGCTCGGCACATATCTCAACCCGTGCTGTCTGCGCTGCGGACGGCACGGGTTAGCGTGGGTTCAAGCCCTGAACCCACGCTATCGAACTCAGGTTGACCCGAGGGCAGGCCATGGTCAAGTTGGGCAGGCCCATCGATGCGGGCCAACCCTCGTGGTACAAGGGTTGTACCCCACTCAATCCATCACCCCGCGCTTCTAGCGCTATTTATCGAAATGACCCCTAATCGGCTTCGGTTTCTACGGCTGCTTCACCCCACGCCGGGTCGTAGTTTGTCTGTGCGAATGATGGCGGCAGGGTTTGCTATTACAGCCCTATTTGTGGGGGTGGCGCTGGCGGCACCGCTGCTGCAATCGTGGGGCTGGCTGCAAGACCCTATGGTATCGCTCACCAATCCGTTGCATGATCCACCGTCCGCGACGCATTGGTTTGGCACTAGCCGCCAAGGTTATGACGTTTTTTCGCGGACGGTGTTTGGGGCACGGGCCGCGCTGCGGGTGGTGGTTTTGGCGACGATTATGAGCGTGCTGGTAGGAGTGCCCTTGGGGATGGTGAGCGGCTACTTAGGCGGACGCCTCGACCGAATTTTGTTGTTTTTGATGGATGCAGTCTATACTCTGCCGGGGCTGCTGCTATCGGTGACGCTGGCGTTTATTGTGGGGCGCGGCGTGCTGAATGCGGCGATCGCTCTCAGCATTGCCTATGTGCCGCAGTATTATCGCGTGGTGCGAAACCATACGGTCAGCGTTAAGACGGAGCTTTTTATTGAGGCCGCGCGGGCAACAGGGGCCTCAACGTGGCGCGTGCTGTCTCGCTACTTGTTTGCCAACGTGATCCAAAGTGTGCCGGTGCTGTTTACTCTAAACGCAGCGGATGCAGCGCTGGTGCTAGGGAGTCTGGGTTTTTTGGGTTTAGGATTGCCGGATCAAACCCCAGAATGGGGGCTAGATTTGCGGCAGGCCTTAGATGCACTGCCGACGGGAATCTGGTGGACAGCGCTATTTCCGGGGCTGGCGTTAACCCTGCTGGTGGTGGGGCTGTCGCTGCTGGGAGAGGGTCTCAACGAAGTGATTAACCCGCTGCTGCGCCGCGAAAATTGGGATCAGTGAGAGAATTGGGATCGTGCATGCCTGCCGTGCCACTGCCTCAAGCCACCAATACGTGCTGTGGGTCAGACCTGTGGCATAGGCATCAATACAGGCCGTCAGGGTGTTTGCATTTCAGGTTGCATCTTATTTAACTAGCTACTGATTAAACGGACGCAGATTCGCGCCATACACCCGCCATACAGGAGGACGAACCAGGCATGGGAGAACCCGCAACACCTCAGGTGATTGGGATTGACCTAGGCGGCACAGCCATTAAGCTGGGGCGATTTGATGCAGCAGGGCAGTGTATCCAAGCCCTGACAGTGCCAACGCCGCAGCCGCCGCAGCCCGATGATGTGATGGAGGCGCTGGTGGCGGCGATCGCCCAGCTTGATCCCGAGGGTCGGGCGATCGCTTTGGGCAT
>JBGTOF010000031.1:0-7916 GCA_041742695.1 Elainellales cyanobacterium
TTGTTCTGCTAATCTGCGCTCATCCATAGGAAGAATTTGGGGTATTGAACCGTTCATTGTCGAATCGCGCCGTACTCGAAGTATACCAAGCCTTCTTTTTCCGGGTCGGCCCCATAGTCCGGCATTTGCAGACGGCGGTAAAACGCTTCCGATTCGGGCAGCGCATGAAGCCCTACCCGTCCTCCGTATCCTAGTTCTAAGCTACGTTGGCGGGCAAATAGCAAGAGTGTTCGCCCCACCCTTCGGAAAAAGGGCGGCTGCTCCAGACTACTTCGATTCCAGGGGGCCGAGGCCAGAGCTTCCACATAAACCAGTCGGGAAGACGGCTGCACCTGAGAGGGGTGCCATTGGGTTTCGAGAAACATGAGCCCTTGGGTCAGTGCCTCGGATTCCAGCGCATAGGATTCATAACGGCTCTTCTGTTCTGACGGCGGCGCTTATAGTCCCATATCCATCCGGCATCGGGTTGGCCTGTCACATCCAGAATGCCTTGCCAAATGGTTTGCAAGTCATCTTGATGGCGCTGCTGCATGGTGCAAATCAGCCCACTGACAACTAACTTGTCCCTGGCCACTGAGAAGCTGTACAGGACGTTAAATCATCAATCACAGGGTTTCACAATTTTCCATCATCATAGAGTCCCCCGACCGAGTCGCCGTGGCGGTGAAAGCTAACTGACATCAAGAAAGTTTAACGGCCAGAAATATCTATCAAAGACTTTAGCCCCATAGAGAATTATCTATTGAGCATCATTTCCATAGTCTCCCAGACCTTGAAGCGCTGAACTTTCGTTAGATCAAATTTAGTTCAAAAAATTTTGCCTCTCGTGAAAGTCTTTTATATCAAGAGTTTTCGGCTGTGAGTTACTGCCTTACAAGCATGAGCTCGAAATCAATATGACCTCTCTAGCCAACCCAATCTGGGTAAACAGCCATCCTGCAATACAGGATAGTTGGCCACAAAAGGTAGTTCATATTTAGTTCACGCTTTTTGCTGATGGCTGAAACGTATGGGCGGTACTGGACTCGAACCAGTGACATCCTGCTTGTAAGGCAGGCGCTCTACCAACTGAGCTAACCGCCCGAACACCCATGACTAAGAATCATAGCAAATTTGGCTGCCTCTGAACCACTTGAGTGCAAATCGGGTTCAAATTTCTGTGCAGGTTATTTGCCCGGTGTTGACCCAACAGAAGGGGCGATCGCCCCTCTACAGCGGATGCGTGGGTGGGTTTGTGGATGGAGGGGTGATCGTTTCATGATCTGACCAGGTGAGAGCAACGCCCGTATCGCCATCGAACAGATGCAGTTTGTCGAGCGTTACGGAGAGCCACAGGTCTTCGCCGGGAACGATGCGGCGATCGGGATCGACCCGTGCTTGCAGCAGGTCTATAGAATCCTGCACCTGCACGGTGAGGTAAGTTTCTGAGCCGAGGGCTTCAACCCGCTGAACCTGAACAGGGATGTTACGCGGTGCGGCAGCGCTCAAGCTCAGGTGCTCGGGGCGAATGCCCAACGTGACGGATTTGCCCTGATAGCGTGTCAGCAGCGTTTCCCAACAGTCGGGCAGGGTGAGGCGGAATTGGGGGTGCACAATCAGCCGGGATGTTTGAACCTGCACCGGCACTAAGTTCATCGGGGGGGAGCCGATAAACTGGGCCACAAAGCGATTGGCAGGACGCGTGTAGAGGTCAAGCGGTGTGGCAATTTGCTGAATTTGCCCACCGTTGAGAACTGCAATGCGATCGCCCATTGTCATTGCTTCGGTCTGGTCGTGAGTGACATAGAGGGTTGTTGTACCGAGGGTGCGCTGCAGGTTCACAATCTGGGCACGAGTTTCGGTTCGCAGTTTGGCATCTAAGTTTGAGAGGGGTTCATCCATCAGAAACACTTGGGGCTGGCGCGCCATCGCGCGCCCCAGCGCCACGCGCTGCTTTTGACCCCCCGACAGCTGCTTCGGGAGCCGATGCAGCAGCGGCTCAATTTGCAGCATTTGCGCCACCTGCTGCACCCGCTGATCAATCCAGCGCTCTCGACTCGACCAATAGCGCCACGATAGCGGCAACGGTCGAGTCAGTGTGGTCAGCACGGGGTCTACTAGGCGGCGTTGATTGGGCTTGGTGGCCTCAGCATCAACCTGCCCAGAACGCCGCAGCCCAAAGGCCAGGTTGTCATATACCGTCATATGGGGATAGAGGGCATAGCTTTGAAACACCATGGCGATGTCGCGCTGTTTGGGTGGCAGGTCGTTGATGCGGCGATCGCCCACGTAGATCGTTCCAGCGGTAATCGGCTCCAGCCCGGCAATCAGCCGCAGCAGAGTGCTTTTGCCGCAGCCCGACGGCCCCACCAGCACCATAAATTCTCCATCCTGCACCGTTAAATTAATGCGGCGCAACACGGCGGTTCCGGCAGTGCCGGCGGGGGGCTCCCCCTCGAGCGATGGCCCAATCGATTGAGCGGAGTCGGGCACACCGCTGCGCTGGGGAAAGGTCTTGAAAATATTGTCTAAAACAACCTGTGCCACAAGGATCAAAAAAAGAGGGATTGGCCTGAATGGGATGAAAGTAAGGATACAGGAATTGGGTAAAGCCGTGGACTAGGCGTCGTCGTGGGTTTCGTCACCTTCATCGTCCGGTGGGAGAGGGTCGGGAATGAGCGTAGTGAGGCGATCGCCCCGACCCAGCTTTAGCAACCGCTCGCCCGTGGCATTGCGATCGCCTTGGGGAAACGCATCAATAGGAATCACTGCTAGGCGATCGCCCGTGGCTAGCACCGATACCCGACTTCCGGCCCAAGCCGGTGCCAGACCCAGCACCGCATCACTTTTCAGCGAAAACTTGACCCCTTGAATGCCCAGATCGCCGCGATTCGCCCGACGCAACGCCTTGACCGCCATCGTTTTGCCAAATCCGTGGGTGGTGAGCAGCACAAAGGCATCGGCTGTCCCGAGCGCCACGCAGCCCGCCACTCCTTCTTGCTTCCCTAATCGCATTGCCTGAAGCCCTTGAGATGTGCGGCTCTGCACGGCCAACTGGTCATCGTTTAGCTCAAACCGCAACAGCCGCCCTCCTGTCGTAGCCAGCACAATCTGGTCACCCGAGCATGCCAGCAGGCACTGCTGCACCTCATCTCCATCCTTTAACTTGATGGCCGTTAGCCCCCGTCCGGTGAGATTTGCAAACTCAGTCAGTGGAAGCCGTTTGATTCGCCCCTGCGTAGTCAGCATCAGCAGATCCAGTCCGTTTAACTGATCCCCCAGCACGAACTGCGCCACAATAGCCTCGGGGTCGTTGCCTTGGGCGCTGGGGGGAAGCAGTGTCACCAATGGGGTGCCCTTAGACTGGCGCGAGGTGGGTGCCACATCGCCTGCTTTTACAGTAAAGGCTTTGCCGCTGCGGGTGAGAACTAGCACCTCTTGCTGAGTGGTGGCCACTTCAACCCGGATGGGGCTATCATCATCGTCGGTCAAGGTCTGAGGTTTAGGCGGCTCTTGCTTGGCCTGAAGCCGCTGGTAGGCTTTGGGCGTGTAGCGCCGCACATAGCCCCGCTGGGTAAACTCCAGCACAATTTCTTCGTCAATCACCTCGGCCTGAAGTTCGGCGATCGCCTCTTGCTCTTCTGCTCGCTCTGCGGCCGTTTGCACCTTTGTGCGGCGGGCATCGCCAAAGGCTTTTTTGAGCGATCGCAGCTCCTTCTTTAGGGTCTTGAGAAATTCCTTGCGGTTGTCGAGCAGGGTTTGCAGCTGCTGCATTCGCGTGGTGAGTTCGTCGAAGTCTGCCTGCAGATTTTGGCGCTCCATGCCGGTGAGCCGCCGCAGTGGCATCGAGAGAATGGCATCGGATTGGCGATCGCTAAACCCAAACTCTGCCTGAAACTGCTGCTTTGCCGTGGTGCCATCGGGCGCATTCCGCAACACGGTAATAATGGCATCCAAGTTATCGAGCGCGCCCAGCAGCCCTTCTAGCACATGCCGCCGACCCTCGGCTCGACCCAGCTCATAGCGATATTGCCGAGTGAGCGTTGCTTCGCGAAAGCTGAGGAACTGCTGCAACACTTCCCGCAGCGGCATCTGGCGCGGCTGCCCATCTGCCAGGGCAAGAAAGATCGCGCCGAAATTCATTTGCAGCGGCGTCATCTTATACAGCTGATTGAGGATGAGTTGGGGATTGGCCTCACGCTTCAGCTCAATGACGACCCGCATGCCGTCGCGATCGCTCTCATCGCGAATATCCTGCAACCCCTCCAACCGTCCCTGGTTGGCTAGGTCTGCAATCTTCTCAATCCAAGCGGCTTTGTTGACCTGGTAGGGCAGCTCCGTGACGACAATGGCTGGACGACGATGCCGCCCGCGCCCTGGCTGAATTTCCTCAAACTGCGCCACACCGCGCACCGGAATGCTGCCCCGACCCGTTCGGTAGGCGTCGCGCACCCCGTCTAGTCCCACAATCTCGCCACCGGTGGGAAAGTCTGGCCCAGGAATGAGCTTAAACAGCGCCTCATCAGTTAAATCGGGATTGTCGATGAGGGCAATCAGCCCATCGATTACCTCATTCAAGTTGTGGGGGGGAATGTTGGTCGCCATGCCCACGGCGATTCCCGACGACCCATTGAGCAAGAGGAAAGGCAGTTGCGCCGGCAACACGACGGGCTCTTGCTGAGAGTTGTCGAAGTTGGGGGTGAAGTCTACAGTGGCTTCGCCAATTTCGGCCAATAGCGCATCGTTGCCCACTGAGGCGAGGCGAGTTTCGGTATACCGCATGGCGGCGGGTGGGTCATCATCCACCGAGCCAAAGTTGCCGTGCCCCCCCAGCAGCGGGTAGCGACTAGAAAACTCCTGCACCATGCGCACCAGGGCGTCATAAACCGCTTGATCCCCATGGGGATGGTATTTGCCCAGCACGTCGCCCACCACACGGGCGCACTTGCGGTAGGGGCGATCGGGGGTGAGGCCCAGCTCGTGCATGGCGTAGAGAATGCGGCGATGCACCGGCTTGAGGCCGTCGCGCACATCGGGCAGCGCTCGTCCCACAATCACGCTCATGGCGTATTCCAAATAGGAACGCTGTACCTCGATGTGGAGCGCTGTGGGCACGATCTGCCCAGAGGAGAGGTTTAGCTGTTCTGCCATGAATCTTTAATCCTTTCTGCCGGAGATTAAGAGGGGTCTATGGGTATCCTGAGGGGTACACCGCCTAAAACGCAATACAAATGTCAGGTTTTACCATAAATTAGGGTGAAGTGGGCGATCGCCCAACGCAAATTGGCTCTTGGCCAGATGTAGCTGCTGAATATTTTAAAGATCCGGTAGGTTTGAGGCAGGTATTGATTTGAACGGGTTTCCAACCGCCTACTCAGATCGTGAGTTCAACCTATTGATCTTGCATACTATTGATCTTGTGATCTTGCATAGTCCTATACAATCAGCTTGTTTGAATGAGTCACGCCGCAAGGTTCAAGCAGTTGATGTGGCGTTGGGTTAGAGCGGCAACCGGAGATGCGTTCAATGGCGATCGCCCAGGGATGAGGGAGGCAGCAACCTAAATCATCCCGCCTGAATGGCGCGGCAGATATCGGGAAAGAGTGAGGAAGAGAATCATGGCGACGGTGCTAATTGTGGAAGATGACCCGACGAATGCACGCGTATTCATCAAGATTTTGACGAAGCGGGGTGGGCTGGATGTGAAGCATACCGAAGATGTTAATGAGGTGATGCAGATTGCCCAAGCCCGTGAGGTTGACATTATTTTGATGGATGTATCCCTATCGGGCAGCTTTTATGAGGGCAAACGGGTAGATGGCATTCGCATTACGCAAATGCTAAAGGAAGACCCCAACACCGCTAGCTTGCCGGTGATTCTGGTAACGGCGCACGCGATGGAGGGCGATCGCGAGTATTATTTGCGTCAGAGTGGGGCAAATGATTACATCTCCAAGCCTGTGATTGATCACCAACAGTTTGTTGAGCAGGTCAAGGCGCTGTTGCCAGAATCGTCTACCTCGTGATGGTTGAGTGATACTTTGCGAGAGAGCAGAGAATCGACCATCGGCTTAGACCTCCCAGTTCGTAGTAGAACCCGTCGTGCATCAACGTTTGATGATACAAGTGTACTATATTCTTTGCGGAGTGCTTCAGTTAATTTGGCAATTGGCAGACTGAGCTAAGGTGCAGGTTGTCAGCGCTCTGGGCTGGTTTATCGCCCTAGGCAATACGTTTAGGAAGCAGAAGGGTTGGGGACGAGCAAAAACCGCTGAACGCTAGCGGATTCCCCACATTGCCGATGGCTCGTCTAGGCTCCCCCCTGCTCTCCAGGCTTATAGCTTTCTAGCGGGAGGTAAATCGTAAGCACCTCGCCCTGATTGGGTTTTTGCTTCACAATTAACTTGCCGCCAAGGGCCTGAAACAGCGTCTTTGTCACCTTCATGCTAAGGCTAAGGCTGCCCGTCTCGGGCTGAAACATCAGCAGGTGCCCTAGGGACTTGAGCGGCGTCACAGACGAATTGCACCAGCGCTTTTCTGATTTGTCGGCTTGGGGCTTTGCTTCAGAATGCACTTGGAGTTTGAGTTGGTGCCCCGCCAGCGCCACCTGCACCTGAATGTGGCTGTTGATTGGCAGGGTTTGGGTAATGCGATCAATCAAATCGGTCAGCACCTGTTCTAGCATGACCGGATCGGTCACCACTAAGGGCAACTGCTGAGGCAACTCCACATCTAGCGTGAGGCCGCGCTGCTTTGCGAGCTGTTGCCAGCGCGGCGCGGTTTGCTGAAAGGTTTGCGCCAGCGACATGGGTGCTAAGGGCGATACGGGATGATGGGTGTTGGTGGTCTCCAGTTCTACCGCACGGAAAATGAGGCTAAATCGATCGATCTGATCGGTGCATTCCTGATCAATGATTGACAGTTGCTTGAGTATATCGGGGCTGAGGTCTTTGCGCTTGAGCAGCAACCGAGTCAGGGTGCGGATGGTGGATAGGGGGGTGCGAACTTTGTGGGCGATCGCCTGCAATAGTTCAATATCAAAGGACGACGAGGGCGATCGCCCCTCTGCACGAGAGGCTAGCTCTGCCTCAAACCCTGCAGCCGATGGCCGAGCGGCGTGGGATGGCTTAGAAGACGGGGGCGTCTGCCCATTGGAGTCTGCCGCGTGCCCGTGCTCGGATCGCTCTCCGTAAAGCGCTTCGTCTAGCCCATCGTCTTGCCAGTTGGGCAGGTTCAGCAGCATTAATCGACTAAAGTGTGTCACCAGTCGATAGTCAGGCAGGCAATAGCCAAACTGCCGCGCCAACTGATCGAGCGAGGGCAGCAGCGCCGCATTAAAAAACATCAGCCGAGCCCGCAATGCCTGCCAGCACTGCTCAATAATGATCGGGTCAAAGGAAAACAGAAACGCAGGATTGCCGTCTAAATCATCACCCAGCACCATCACCAGACTGATGTCTGCCGTCATCACCAGGCAAAACTGCTCTGCCGCAATGGGATCATCGGGCAGCAGCGCCACCGTAGCGGCTTTGGCCTCCTCGTGGGGAGATCGCTCCCCGGAGGACGCCATAAGGCGCAGCTTCAGCAGGCTCTGATCTTGCAGGGGATGGGCTGTAAACACCCAGCGCGTTAGATGCGCTAAAAAATCAAACTGCGCCAGCACTGGCACTGGCCCCGACAGCACGAGCCCTTGACTGCGCTCCCAGACTTGAGCCGGTGCGCGACGATGAGATGCAGCGGCGGTGGGGGAGACATCCTGGCCTGCCTCAAGGGTTTGGCTTAGCAATAGATTAAGCGCGGCGATCGCCGCTCTCCATTCTTGCTCTGCCCGCACCCGCTGTTGCGCTATAAACCCCCGCTGCCCCGACATCTGCACGTCTTGGGCAACAATTTCACTAAATGTGGGAAACGGCCATTTGTTCACAACCTCAGAAACC
>JBGTOF010000198.1:0-2351 GCA_041742695.1 Elainellales cyanobacterium
GATTAGGTTGGCATACATTTCCCGATCCTGCGCCGAATGGCGTTTCTCTAGGGGCACAAACGGCACGCTGTGCGTCCCGGTATAGATTTGGGTTGGCCGGAAGATGCGGTTCTCGTTGAGCTGCTCCTTCCAATGAGCGAGCCAACCTGCTACTCGGGCGATCGCAAACACAGGCGTATAGAGATCCGTCGGAATCCCCAGCTTGCGATAGACCAGCCCCGAGTAAAAGTCCACATTGGGATAAATGCCCTTTGACCCCATGCGGTCGGCCACAACCTGCTCTAACTTAACGGCAATGTCGTAGTAGTGATCGCTGCCAAACTGTTCAAACATTTGCTCGGCCATGCGCTGCAAGATCGTAGCGCGCGGGTCTTTTACCTTATACACCCGATGCCCAAAGCCCATAATTTTAGAACGGCGCTCCATGCACTGGTCTACGTAAGGTTCTACATTGTCGACCGAGCCAATTTCTTCCAGCATCAAAATCACTTCTTCGCTGGCACCCCCGTGCAGCGGCCCTGCCAAGGTGCCCACCGCTGAGGCAATCACAGCATAGGGGTCGGTCAGCGTAGAGGCAGTCACCATCGCAGAGAACGTGGACGCATTGATGGTATGTTCTGCGTGCAGCGTCAAACACACATCAAAGATGTGCGCGGCTAAGGGATCTGGCACCCGCTCGGTCAGCATGTAGAGAAAATTGGCAGAATACCCCAGGTCATCACGAGGCTGAATTGGGTCATTCCCCTTCCGCATGAGCTGGAATGCTGCAACCATGGTTGGAATCTTCGCCAGCAGCCGCACTACCGCCGCCCGAATGTACGCGGGGTCATCGAGCGCACGTCGCGAGTAAAACAGCCCCAGTGCCGCCGCACAGGCCTGCAGCGCATCCATCGGGTGGCCGCTCTCAGGGAAGCACTTCATCATGTCGCGGATGCGGTATTTCAACCGTCGATGAAACTGGATTTCATGTTTGAATTCTTCCAGTTCATCCTCGGTGGGCAGTCCTCCCCAAATGAGCAGATAGGCTGTTTCAATAAAGGTGCTGCTCTTGGCTAATTCTTCAATGTTAATGCCCCGATACTCCAGAATGCCGTTCTGCCCATCCACATAGCTAATGCTAGATTGAGTTGCGGGAATGCCTTCTAACCCTGGTCTATATTCACAAGCAACCGTCATAAGTCCCACCGTGCGCCTGCACTAAACTGTTTACCAACTTGTTTGCACTTAGTCTACGACCACTCAACTGCGTAAAAAAGCTCAGAAGGAGCGCGTTTGGGGAGAGCCGAGACGATCTTGGGGCGATCGCCCCTCGCATCCCCACTCCTGCGGCGACTACCGTCTGCCCCTTCCTTGCATCGGTCTAGTTTGGTTATTGTATAGCAATCGTCTCAGCCCTTGAAAAATCGCCAACCTCAGAGTTCAGAGTGAGTAGCAGAACCAACATCAAGAGTGCTGAGTTTATCTTTGGATCAAGCAACGACCCAGGATGATGCAATATCCCTCACCCCTTAAGCGCGTAGGACTAAGGCGTAGGTGACACTCACTCCCAGTGCGCTAGGCCATCTCCTTCGGCTGCGGCGTCACAGTCTGGTAAATAGCGGCTTGGGGCAGGGGTGCGGGTGGTTCTACCAGAGCAGATTCTGCATGATAAATCGGTAAATCAAACCAGAATGTCGTCCCCACCCCCTCTTCACTCACCAGATGAACGCTGCTGTGATGCTTTTCAATAATGTTGCGCACAATCGAAAGCCCTAAACCCGTGCCTTCTAAGGTGTGCACTCGGTTTTCTACCCGAAAAAAGCGCTCGAATACCGCAATCTGATCTTCATAGTCAATGCCAATTCCGGTGTCGGCAACCTCTACGCGCACCTGGCTCGGGGGTGCATGGGTCGCAGAGGGAATCGAGTAGGCGCGAATTGCGACTTTGCCACCGGCTGAGGTGAACTTGAGCGCGTTGCCCAGCAGATTATTTAACACCTGCAACAGCAAGTCGTAATTGCCCAGCACTGAAGGCAACGCATCGTCCACATCCTGAATCAGCTCAATGCCTTTGTCTTTCGCGTTGAGCTGATGCGTCCGCAGGGTTTGTTCAATCGGCTGGCTAAGATCTACCGCATCAAAGTGGTAACGCTTGCCAGATTCTAGGCGAGATAGATCCAGCACATCGTTGACCAAGCGCGTGAGGCGATCGGTTTCGCGGTTGGCCGTATCTAAAAATTCACCGCGCTCCTGATCCGTCAAGCTGTCGCCATACTCGTGCAGCGTTTCAATAAACGATTTGATATTGAACAGCGGCGTCCTCAGTTCGTGAGACACATGGCTAATGAACTGGCTTTTGGCTTCGTTCAGCT
>JBGTOF010000213.1:0-2463 GCA_041742695.1 Elainellales cyanobacterium
TTGGCTATGCCCTAAGGTAGATGACATTGTGGAGAGGTGTGAAGCGATTATTCAGGCCTGAGGGTTTGGTCATGTTCTAAACCACTGCAAGATTTTGATAAAAGTTCAATTTTAATAGTCTATGTACAGCTTCTGTAGAATATTGTGATCGCAACAAAAAGTCTGCATGCGCATAATGTCGCATGGGGCATTAAATCTTTCCCCTTTGTAAGGAGAAACTATCTTCTTACCGTTGGGCAAAAGTTATAGCTGGTAGATTCATAGCCCAGGAGCAAGCGCGTTAAGGATTGGATAAGCGGGTATTGGTTTTATCGCGGTTGTGCTAGCCGAATTAGCCTGTGCTGCCGCAGACTACGCCAGAGATCGTACGATCCATCAGCTCAACCAAAAAAACACACCTCGATCTGCTACCGTCTTCCTAGCAAAAGAAGAGCAAGAGCGAAATTATACCCCTGGAGCCGTCGCCAGGCCCGATCATCGCTTAAGCAGCCATTTTGGTTTTGTAGAAGGAATAACGGGATTTACAATAAGCAAGAACCTGGCAAATTAGGAAGGGGTCAATGGCTTCAAGCATTGGGGTGATCTCATTTAGGGATGCTCTTAGAGAAGTTATGGCTGTGCACGGGGCACAAGCTAGCGTCGTGGCTCGCTCAGCTGGCATATCAGAAAGCAGCCTATCAAAGTACCTGGGCGGCACCTTCGACTTGAGAACTAGCGATACCGACAGAATTCGACAAGCCTTGACCCCAGCAGCCCATGAGCACCTGCTGCGCTTGCTAGGGTTGCCCCAACTTGAACCGTTGACAGCTGATGGCCAAGACCGTGCGCTCCTGATGGAATCTGCAATTCAGGACTTTGTTCGCCAGTGTAGTGATCGGGATTATCTACGAATTTTGGGGGCCGTTACAAGAGGGCGAACTGAGGCCCTTGGCCACAGCACTTAACCTGCGAGCGCGCTACATGCTGTCAAGATTTGGGTTAGCTTGAGATGCCTTGTACACGACCCGGAGCAGAGCAAGTTGTTCTTCGGTGCTGCACCGCCGACAGTACGTGTCAATCAGCGCAAACAACGCATCGGTTTCTAGGGAACCGCTAGCAGAGGCTTGGTCGCTACGACTGGCGATCATAGCTCGCTCAGATTGCAACATAAGCGAAAGCATATAGACAAATGCTTCGGGCTGAAGTTCATCCAGCACACGCTGAAGCGAGGAGGTGTTAATCTCCCGCCTGCCGTTGCGAAACCCTGAGAGCGTTCCCTGGGTGACTTGAGATCGCTGAGCCAGATCCCTGGCATTGACGTCAAACTTATCTAGCGTCATTCGCAGGGCTTCGCGGATGCTGACGCGATGGAGGTTATGGCTCAGCTCCGCCTCCGGGTCAGGGGGGGATGTGGACTCATTCTGATCGGCCATCTGCGTGTGCTAAAGGGGGAGTATTCCGAAAATACACGGAAATCTTTCAAGATTCCACAATATTGCCGAAACTTGAAAGGTTTCTCCCCTTTCTGTAAAGCAAACTGGTGGGATGCTGATGCAATCTGATCGATTGATGGCTGTTTAGGTGCGCTCCCTTTTGCCGCCAATCGCCTGATCGGTGATCAAACCAGGGCTTTTTCGGCTATCATCCAAATAATCGTTTCAACTTTCGGCAAACTTTCCAGGTCGTTTAGCCAAAAGGAGACTCTTCCCTCTAAAACAAATTAAGACCCCTGGCGGCAAACCAGAAGTCTTAATACATTCCTTAACCCCCACAAGCCGTCCAAGCAAAGCAAAGGGAAAGGAGAAAAATTAACTAAAGGCATCATAACAGCTCTGCTAGATTTTTAGCATGGCTTTTTGGCTTTTTGGTTAGGCTTCTTCTCTATTTCCCTGCGCTGGGGAGAAACCTAACCTTCTAAAATTCGATGGTACCTAGCCTTTCAACCTCGTTGATGCCCGGCTCAGATCTGGGGCAGCAGCTTATCGCTATTTTCGGTGATTACCTTTGGGAGTCGTTAGAGAGCCCTAACGCATCTCCCGCCCGGTGGCGCACCCTAAAGCATGAGCTGCGCCCCCGAGTGCTGTGGGAGCAATGGAACGATCCTACAGTATTGGTGGGAGTTCGCTTTGGTCACACCACCCGCTACGGGATACTCGATCTGGACGCGGGCGGACGCTATCGCACACCAGCTGCGATCGCAGAGATCCGAGGTGCCCTCGAAACTGTTGGTCTGAATCGAACGGTCTTAGTGCGCTCCAGCCATCGAGGCGGGTTGCACCTCTATATCCCTCTACCCGAGGCCATCAAAACCTTTGATCTGGCCTGCGTTCTTACCCAATGCCTAAAAGCTCAGGGATTCATCGTAGAGAAGGGACATCTAGAGGTGTTCCCTAATCCCAAAACCTTCGGGGTCGATCAATTTATAGAGTACAACGGGCACCGGCTGCCGCTGCAACCCCGGTCGGGCAGCTGGCTCCTGACCGA
>JBGTOF010000217.1:0-13355 GCA_041742695.1 Elainellales cyanobacterium
TCACTAACCAGCTGACCTGACTCCTGGCTGTAGCAGGAGCCAGGCTTTGATGATTATCAAGCGCCTTGCTAATGCTGACAAGTGGTTGGGTCAACCACGCCCTGAGCGCGTTTCCTCTACAACACGCATTAGCGAGGCAAAAACCCATGAGTTCTGAGATTAAGGCCTTGGTGCGATCGCACCAGGGCGACAGCAATGCGCAAATTTGGATCATCGGCACGCGAGACCAAGTGATCCATTTGATGAACGAGCTGTATGTGAAAAAAGTGGCGACGGATCGCGCGCAGTTTACGCCGATTATTCCCGCACCATTTTCAGATGGCCAGTATATGACGGTGTTGGTGCGATCGCCCCGCAGTCCCCTGCCCCCCGGACGGGACTAGTCGCGGCGTGCGGTTGGCGTCTATAAGCTAGCCACCAAAGCAAGACCCGCCTGGGCGGATATCTATCCCAGGCGGGTCTTGCTTCATGCTTCGGACTGGATTGAGCCTCCGCTACTTTGCCGCGACCGGCTCTTGCCCAGAGGTCACTGGTGCAATTCGCCGCAGCTGCAAACTGGGATGCTCGCCTTCTACCTGCTGACAGTTCCACTCGTTTTTGAACAGCAGCACCGGACGCCCCAAGCTGTCCTTCACAGTGGCCGTGTTGAACAAGCGACCCACTTTTTGCAGCGCATCCCAACCGCCGCCGACCCAGCGCGCCACGCTAAAGCCCAGCGGCTCTAGCAGCGTGTCCACGTTATATTCATTCTTCATGCGGAACTGCACCACTTCAAATTGCAGTTGCCCCACCGCTGCCAAAATTGGCTCTCGCTTGGCCTCGTCAGTGGAATACATGATCTGCACCGCACCTTCTTCTCGCAGCTCGGTCACCCCTTTTTGGAACTGCTTAAACTTAGAAGGGTTGGGGTTACGCAGGTAGGCAAACAGCTCCGGCGAAAAGGCTGGAATGCCTTCATACTCTAGTTTTTTGCCCACATAAATGGTGTCGCCAATGCCAAACACACCGGGATTGTTCAGACCAATCACATCGCCAGGGTAGGCTTCATCCAAGGACTGCCGCCCTTGCCCAAACAGCTTTTGCGGATGAGACAGGCGCACCGTCTTGCCAGAGCGGGCGTGATTGACCACCATATCTTTTTCAAACTTGCCCGAGCACACGCGAATAAAGGCGATGCGGTCACGATGCTTGGGGTCCATGTTCGCTTGCAGCTTAAACACAAAGCCTGAAAAGTCTTCGCTAGCTGGGTCTACCTCGCCCTCAGTGCTGCGTCGAGCCGCAGGTTTTAGGGCATAGTCCAAAAAGGATTCTAAAAATAGCTCGACCCCAAAGTTCGTCATGGCGCTGCCAAAGAACACAGGCGTCATTTCCCCTGCATGCACCTTTGCCAAGTCAAACTCTGCAGCAGCTCCCTCCAGCAGTTCTAGCTCTTCTTTGAATTGGTAGTAGAGATCCTGCTCTAGCAGTTCCTCAATGCGGGGGTCACCTAGATCTAGCACCGTGTCTAGCGCCACGCGGCTGCCATGAAACGCTCGTTCAAATAGGTGAACCTTGCGACTGCGCCGATCAAACACGCCTTTGAAGCGATCGCCCGTGCCAATGGGCCAGTTCACGGCATAGGTTTGCAGCCCTAGCTCCTGCTCAATCTCATCCAGCAGCTCAAAGGTATCGCGTCCCGGTCGGTCGAGCTTATTAAAGAAGGTAAAAATGGGAATGCCCCGCATTCGGCAGACTTCAAACAGCTTGCGGGTTTGGGGCTCCAGACCTTTAGCAGCATCTTCGAGCATGACCGCATTATCTGCAGCGGCTAGAGTTCGGTAGGTATCTTCACTAAAGTCTTGGTGTCCGGGCGTATCCAGCAAGTTAATGCAGCAGCCCTGATAGTCAAACTGCAGCACCGTCGAGGTGATAGAAATCCCCCGCTGCTGTTCCATTTCCATCCAGTCAGAGGTGACATGGCGCTGGGCGCGGCGGGCCTTCACGGCTCCGGCTTCGTGAATCGCTCCACCGTAGAGCAGCAGCTTTTCCGTCAGGGTCGTTTTTCCTGCGTCAGGGTGAGAAATAATAGCGAAATTGCGCCGATGTTCGACCGCTGTCGCAATTTCAGTTTGAAGCTCAGAAGCCATAGACCTACCTAACAGATACCAAAGAGGCGCACAGGGTTGCCCTGCAACTGGGTCATCATCCCATCCCGCTGCGTTGGAACAAATCTTAGAAGCGGGTGGGCAGAGTCCTGATGAAGGGTGATTCAGTCCACCGCCTATTCCTCATATTATAGAGACTTGTGCAATTCTTCTCTATGCGCGAATTTTTGCCTGAGCACCAGAACCACCCGCTGAATCAAGCTAGTGTGCCTTACTTTCAGCGTGTTGCCACATCATCTGCTCAAGTTGGTCTGGTTCTGGGTTTCTTGTTTCAATTCCCGTCTCGATTTTCATGGTTGCGTCTATCTATGCTGCCTTTGCATCCCTTCACGATTCAGCTTCCCTCCTTTAAGCAACTTAAGGTTGCCTTTTCTCCTCAGCATCCGGTCTATGTGTTTCACCATCTTCCCAAGTGTGGCGGAACCAGCCTGCTCAGTGCGCTAGAGCAGTGGTTTTATGTGATTAAAGACTATCGAGCGGGGTGGACGTCTCGCTATCCCAACCCGATAGACCTCGAGACGTTGCGATCGGCCAACTGTCTTTGCGGCCATTTTGAGTTGGAGGGCTATCACCTACACCAGCGCTATCCTCAAGTCCTAACGTCCAACCACTATCGCGTGTTTACGTTTATTCGCGATCCGCTGCAGGTGCGGCTATCGCTCTATCGCTATGAGTGGCAGCACCGAGACTTATTGCCCCATATTCAGAAAGCGCCCGCGCTCGAAGACCACCTGCTCCAGCGACCTAACTATCTCGCCAGCATTTTTCCCGTCACGTGGGAGAACTACCAATCGGTGCTTGACCGCTACTGGTTTATTGGCAGCTTAGAACAGGCGCAAACGAGTCTAGATGCGCTGGCGCGTCGCATAGGCAAACCGTCCCAGCTTATGCCCTTGCTCAACGCGACTCAAACCCATGCGCCGTCTCATGAGCTTACGGTTTCACCAGAGCTGGCGGCCCGGTTTCGTGAGGTAAATGCACTGGATTATGCGATCTATGACTATTGCCAAAAGCGTTTTGACGGGGCGATCGCCCCGTCTCTCAACGCGTAAGCCTGCCAGCACGAGTGCGTCGCTATGCCGGATAGATCCGCAGGCGACGATTGGGTTCATCCCCAAAGCTCGTGGATTTTAGCCGATAGTGCTCCACCAGTTCGTGCTGCATCTTTCGCACCTTGGCCGAGCGGGGCAGCAGTTCTACCGGTTGCCCTTTGGGGATGACAATCTGCTCCACCGCTAGGCGTGCCTCTTCTAGGGCTTCTAGCTCGTCCTCTTCGCCATTGCGAGAAAACAGGTTAAGGTCGATGGGTTCTTCGATGCCCCCGCTGTCTAACCGCAGAATGCGCTGCAGGGCGCGGATGATTTGCGGCACACTGTTGGATTTGACGGTGTAAATCGCCAACTGCCGGGTTTTGGCAAGATGCCGCAGCTTGGAGTGGTTTTTGATGTGCGATCGCAGCGCGAGCACCGCATCCGCCTCATCCAGATCCTTGGTAATCACAAAGGGCAACTGCAACGTGCGAATCACCTGCTCAATCTGGTGACGGCTGACGCCATAGGGGTAGAGATGCATGGGCAAATCTTCCCCATTCGGCCCCGTCGTAAATGCACCCTCCACTTCACCCGGGCGGCGAGCACTGAGGGCATCTTGCAGCGATGCATCCAGCAGGGCGTCAAAATCCTGATGGGGTGAGCGGGGGGCCAGGGACGGCAGAGCCGTAGGGGCGGTGTCGCGATAGCTGGGCTCGCGATAGCTGGGCTCCCGATAGTCCGAGAGGGGCGTCATTTTGCCAGAGGAGCGCCAGCCGCCCCGCACGGCTTGGGGCGAGGAGTTGAACGAATCGGAGAGGGGGAGCGATCGCGGGCGATTGGGTGCTTTGCCTGCAGGCGCTTCATGCTCTACGGTGACCTTTCCATCGGCTTCCACCGTCCGCACCTGGTATTCTGGCTGGCGACCCCGCAGCAGCGAATCCACGGTTACGGAGACATCATCGTGAACCACCCACTTCTGGCGCTCTAGCATTTCAACCGCAATATCGAAGGTGGGCGGGGCTTTGCGCTCTAGCACGCTCTTCTGGCTGCCGCGCCGCCGCGCTTCTTCGTCTCCCAAAGTGACCGATTGAATGCCGCCTACCAGGTCAGACAGCGTCGGGTTCTTCATCAGGTTCTCAATGCGGTTGCCGTGGGCTGTACCCACCAACTGCACCCCGCGCTCGGCAATAGTGCGGGCAGCAAGAGCCTCTAGCTCGGTACCAATTTCATCAATGACGATCACCTCCGGCATGTGGTTTTCCACCGCTTCAATCATCACCTGATGCTGAAATTCGGGCCGAGCCACCTGCATTCGGCGGGCGCGCCCAATGGCGGGATGGGGAATGTCGCCGTCGCCTGCAATCTCGTTAGACGTGTCGATAATCACAACGCGCTTGTTCAACTCGTCGGCGAGCACCCGCGCAATTTCCCGCAGGGCAGTGGTTTTGCCAACGCCGGGTCGGCCTAGCATCAGAATGGAGCGCCCTGTTTCAACTAGGTCGCGGATCATGCCAATGGTGCCATACACGGCGCGCCCGACTCGGCAGGTCAGCCCGACCACTTCGCCCGCGCGATTGCGCATGGCGCTAATGCGGTGCAGTGTGCGTTCTAATCCGGCGCGATTGTCGCCGCTAAAGGTGCCGACGCGCTCTACACAGTGCTGCAAGTCGGACTGGGTAATGGGCTCTTCTGAGAGATAGATGGCCTCATTCACAAACCGCGCTTCTGGCCGTCGCCCCAAGTCCATCACGACTTCAACCAAGCTGGGGCGATCAGGATGCAGCATCAGCTGATGCCGAATGGGCTCTGGCAAAATATCGAGCAACTGATCGAGATCGTCTGTGATGTGCAAGGGCGTGTGGGTCAATGGGCCCGGGTCAGGTTCTGAAGGGGTTAAAGCGGCAGACGCGGGCTGAGAATTCTCGTTAAAGGTCATGGAGGGTGTGGCTAATGAACAACCAGACAAAACGGAGAGGGGGACGCAACCTGAAGTAGGCTGGGGCGCTGGGCTTGGGTGTCTCTAAGCGCATCGCCCCACGCTGAGTGTTGTGCGTTAACTATCATGGGCAGACCTTGGATAACTGGGGGAGGGAATAGGGTCGGCAGATAAACTTGGCAGGCTAGAGGGGTAGGGAAACCCTGCTGCTTGGGCAGAGGTTTGCGGTGAATATTTGAGCGGGGCGATCAGCCCGTGGGCCAAGGCAACCGCCTGCCAGAGCAATGCCGGATGTGCTTCGAGATGGTGCGATTTTGCTGTTGAATAGGCTGTTAGAGGAGCCGTTGGGTGAATCGTTGGCTGAATTGCTTGCTGGGCAGCGGGCTGAGCCAGGGTAGTCACCGGGCTGCTAAGTGAAATTGGCGGCGAGCGATCGCCCCCTTGTATATCCACTCGTGCATCCACTCGCTGAGGGGCGATCGCCTGCGTTGATCGAGCATCAAGCTCTGTGAGTACCGGGGCCAGTAACGTTCGAGCGTAGCTGCCATAGGCCACCCCGGCTAAAGTCTGAAGCGAGGAGCCTCGCTGGGGTGTGATAGACGTGTTAGTGGACGTATCTGCAAACGAAGCCGCGGCCATCGGCAGAGGAGAAGTCGTCTTAGCTAAGTCAGACTGCAGCAACCCTAATGTTCTCAATTTGGGGACGGTGTGGTGGTTGGTGCCACCTGCCAGTTGCACAAAGCCGGGAAGATTTGCCGCAAGAACGCGCTGCCCTAGCTTGATTGCGGCGTGGGTGGTGCCTACTCCAATATCCCCGCTCATGGGTCTGCCGTCCGTTTGCCAGATTACAGTGGGGGCCAGCGGCGACACTAAATCGTGCAGGGCGCGAAGGTAATCCAGCAAATCGGGATGGTCGGGGCAGCTGATGGCGATTAGCTTTAGTCGATGGCAATAGGGAGCGATCGCCCCCCACACCCGCTGAAAGTCTGTCAGGCGTCCTACCTGAGTATGGATTTCGACCGCGTCAATCTGATCGATGACCTGGGGCATCACCGTGGCAGGGTTCGACCAATAGGACTGAGGGGCGATCGCCTGAATAGGACAAATTGGCAAGCAGCGACCGCAGCCATAGCAGCGGCTTTCGATGACGCCAGAAAACGCAGGGTCTTCCCTGTGCGGGCTCCCTGGGGACTGCCTAGCCGCCATCGTGGCATGAGGAGAGGCAAACACAATGGCATCGGCAGGGCAGACCGCTTCGCACGGGCGACGGCAATCGGCGGGGCATCGTGCCGGATTAAAGACAGCCTTGCGGAAATGGGGATCGTCGCCATCGTTGAGGCTGATCATGAGCCAGGGTGACGGGTGAGGCGCGTAGCCGTGCGATCGCGCCGCTGCCGCCATCTGCCGAACCGCCTGCAACGCATCACGAGCCGCACAGACCACAGCCGGATCAGCTGCCACATCAATGCAGTCTGCACCAGCCAGCCCATAGGCCAGCACTAAATTTCGAATAGCAGGAAGGTGTTGAAAGCTAGCGCCGCAAATTAATTTGAACCAGCGACCTTCCTTCAGTGACCGTAAGGGATAGTCCAAGTTGCTCACCCTTACATCCTAACGAGTTTGCTAAAAAATGGACGGGAGCACGCCCTACCGTTAGTTTAAGAGACATTTGCTCTGGCGAAACAATCCATTGCGTTAAGGCGCACTGCTACAGATCGCAGCGGCACCTCAAAGGCCCCGATCAACAAACGGGTGGAGCCCACTAGCCCCACCCGTCTCGCTACGAAATTTCTAGAGGCCATTAACCCTAGGCTGCAGAAACAAAGCTGCTGAGCGGCTTCCAGACGACATCGCGATCGCCCCCCATCTCTACCACCACCTTCACCCGAGGCTCTAACTGGGGCAGCGCCACTAAAAACTCTAGCTCGTGGGGAGCCAGAATCACCCCTTCGATCAGCCACAGCACCAGACCCTTAGATTTGGGGGGCAGCTTTTCGAGTTCGTAGGTGACGATGGGTGGAATGTAATAACGATAGCCAACAGCACCCTCTCGGCCTAAATTTTTCTTGCCCAAGTGAGCCGGACGCACGCCATGCACATTTAAAAGATAAGACGATAAATCTCCCAACCCCCGCGCCGTGAGGGTTAGCACATCATAGCCCGCGCCCCGCACTCGCCGCTGATAGCGCCCTTCTTCGCCTCCTTCGGGTGGCACATAGATCCCCAATGCACCTGCCTGCTCTAGCTCGCGGGTAAATTTTTTGCCAGTAATAATCAGTGCCATGCTATCTCCAAGCTCACGCCCTTATCTTATCAGCAACATTTCAGGAGAAATGCAGAACCTCAAAGATTCATTCAGGGGGAACAAACTTAAATAACGACTCAACGCGGGTCGAAATTTGTCGCGGTTTGGTAGTGCTCCACACGGTTGACTGACATGGGATCTCGTACTCTATGCGAGAACGTGTATGCAGTATACAGTAAAGGGAATTAATCAACGTTTTGAACTCTGTGGGAGAACAGAAGGGTAAACAGTATGCCAAATATGCCAACATTAACGCGGCTTTGTGTCAATGGCGATCGCCTGCTCGATAAGCTCGATCGATTGGCAAAAATCGGGCGATCGCCCAACGGGGCAATTTGCCGTCTTGCGTTTACGCCAGAGGATCTTAAGGCGCGCTACCTGGTGCAGCAGTGGATGATGGATGCTGGCATGACCGTACGGACGGACGCCGCAGGCAATATCATTGGCCGCTATGCCGGACAGGTCGATGCTGTCCCGGCGATCGCCATCGGCTCGCACATTGACACGGTGCCGTCGGGTGGGGCCTTTGATGGCGCGTTGGGGGTGCTAGCGGGTTTAGAGGTCGTCGCCACGCTGCATGACGCCAGCCTGCGGCTCAATCACCCAGTCGAGGTGATTGTATTTACCGATGAAGAAGACACGATGATTGGCTCGCGTGGGATGGCAGGTACAGCCAAGCGATCGCCCGAACACTACGTGCTGCGCTCAGGCCTAAGCATCATCGACAGCCTAGATTTTGTCGGAGGAGACTGGCAGGCTTTGTCTGCGGCACAGCGCAGCCGGGCCGACCTAGCCGCCTTTGTAGAACTGCATGTAGAACAGGGTGCCGTGCTCGAGAGTCAGGGTACCGAAATCGGCGTGGTGCAGGGCGTTGTGGGTATGCTGCGCAGCGCCATCTGCATCACAGGGCAAGCCAACCATGCCGGAACCACGCCGATGGACATGCGTCAGGATGCGCTGGTAGCTGCGGCCCAAATCGTCCTCGCCGTACAGGATGTGGCCCTGCGCATGCCCGGCGACCCCGTCGCCACCGTGGGCTATCTGACCGTCGCACCTAATGCCGTCAACATTGTGCCGGGGCAAGTCGAGATGTCGGTCGATATCCGTGATCTATCTCACGCCTGTATGGAAGAGATGCAGGCCCAGTTAGAGCGAGAATTGAGGGCGATCGCCGCCTCGACCCACACCACCATCCACTTGACGCCCATGCTGCGGGTGCCGCCGAGTCCAGCAGCGGCGGGTGTGCAGCGGGCGATCGCCGCCGCCTGCACCGACTTGGGCTTGAGTCACTGTGCGATGCCCAGTCGTGCCGGTCACGATGCCATGGAAATGGGGCGCATTACCGATATGGGTATGATTTTTGTGCCCAGTCAAGAGGGGCTGAGTCACTCTGGGCGAGAATACACAGCGCCAGAGCAATGCATCCAAGGTGCAAATGTGCTGCTGCAAACCCTCATGCGGCTTGATTCACAGTATCCGCTTGCAGCCTCAAACAGCCGGGCCTAGAGGCTTGCAGTGTCCGACATCTAAACTCTTTTAACGCTGGCAAATCTATCTTGCAACCGCGAGGAGGAATCGAAGGCCGCTTGTTTTTTACGCAATTTCGCTCTGGTGCTTTTTGCGCCAGAGCCTATACTTCTGGCATGACGCGGCTAGCGCTACGGACACTCCACTACCATAAGCGTGGGCGATGAGTCGGGGCCTGTGTAGTTTGGTATGAGATCTGGCAAGCGATCGCCCAGAGCCGCACTCAGCAAAACCACGAGACGAAATCCTATCACCTTAAGCCTTGTCGCGCTCTAATCCGTAGTGCAAGATACAAATATCTTTCCGAAATATTTTAAGAATTACACAGGCCATAGTAAGCAACAGTTGGGGATTATCAATGCAGCCTGATCTCGCTGTTAACGTTGTTTAGGAAATACGGAGATTTGAATGGATTCTTCATTCTCTACATCAACACCTACGACACTGGATGCAGGAGTCTTGGCGGCTGACGCCTCTGTGTCTCAGGAGTTGAAACAGGAGCTTTCGGCCCATTCGGCGGGGGTTGCCTTACGGGGGGTTACCAAAAAATACGGCAACGGGTTTGTCGCCGTTGAGAATGTAGATCTGGATATCCCTGCTGGCTCGTACTGTTGCTTGCTGGGGCCAAGCGGCTGCGGAAAAACCACGACACTCCGCATGGTGGCGGGACATGAGTCTATTACCAAGGGCGATATTCTCATTGGCGACACGCGCGTTAATGACCTGCCGCCTACCAAGCGCAACACGGCCATGATGTTCCAAAACTATGCGCTGTTTCCACATAAAACGGTGTGGCAGAACATAGAGTTTGGCCTGCGAATGAAGGGTGTAGAAAAGCGAGAGCGCGATCGCCGGGTGGGTGAAGTAATTGATGTCGTGGGGCTCACGCGCTTTGCCGATCGCAAGCCCGCCATGCTCAGCGGTGGGCAGCAGCAGCGGGTGGCTCTGGCCCGTGCCTTGGTGACTCGTCCTGCGGTGCTCATGCTCGATGAACCCCTCAGCGCCCTTGATGAAAACCTGCGGGTTAAAACCCGCAGCGAACTGCGGCGGCTGCAAAAGCAATTCGGCATGACCTTTATTCAAGTCACCCATGGGCAAGACGAAGCCTTTGCTCTGTCAGACCAAATTGTGGTGATGGATCACGGACGGGTTGACCAAGTGGGCACCTCTAAGGAGATCTTCACCACCCCGGCTTCGCGGTTTGTGGCTCGCTTTGTGGGCGACAACAACATTTTCGTCGGCAAGGTGACAGCCGTAGAGCCGAGCGCTACCTTTGGCAGCGTCGTGACGCTGGAGGTCGATCAGGTGGGACGGTTTATGAGTCGCGGGCTCAGTGCCTCAGTGGGTATGACAGCAGCCTGCTGTGTGCGGAGCGATCGCCTCTCGCTATTGCCCTATCCTCCTGCAGACGCCAGCGCGGCTAATCAACTCGTGGCTCGTATCACTCAGATCGAGTTCACGGGTTTCATCACGCGCGTGTCGCTGATGGTCGAAGCCACTGGGGAAGAGATCACCTATAAAGGGCGCAGCTACGACTGGCTTTCTATCGATGCGCAAGAAGGGCAGCTGGTGACCCTAACGTGGGCCATCGAAGACTGTATCTTTCTGCCTCACTAACGCTCTCCCTTGTTGCAAAAGGGGGCGATCGCCCCGCTCCCCAAGCGCCCGCCGCTAGCACTCATGTCCCATGAATTAGGGATCGGCACTCGACGGAGCCACTATCAACCTTTCATGTTTGTTCACCTCGATTCTTTAGAAACCTACTGAGAACCATGACTAATCTTTCTCGTCGCAAACTGCTCAAAACGGGTCTTGCTGCTGGTGCTGGTTTTGCAGTCACCCGCTGTGCCTCTAGCTCCACAGCGCCATCTGGCACTCCCAACAACCCTGCGCCTGGCCCTCAGGTCAACACCAATCAAATCAAAGACGTGAACCTGCGGCTCATTGGCACGGGCGTCTCGCAGATCAACGAAATTCGCAACAAAGCGCAAGAAGACCTCGGCTTCAAGATGGAGATGCGCGCTCTCAGCACCGAAGAAAATAACCAGATTGCCATTACCCAGCCCGGTCAATACGACATCTTTGACGGAGAATACTTTAGCCTGCCGTTGGTGGTGCCATCCGGTAATCTGCAACCCATTGAGATTGCCAGAATCACCGATTACGACAAAATTGTGCCCTTCTTTACCGAAGGCTCGTTTAACGGCATGCCGGTCGAGCAGTCTCAAGGCACAGCACCCTACCGGGTGATGTATGTAGACGGCCCAGACTCGAAGGAGTTCTCTAGCACCCCGACCGACTATGCCACGCTCATCCCCTTTCAATACAACGCCGACACTCTAGGCTACCGGCCTGACTTGGTGGGGCGTGAAATTGAGTCTTGGGCAGAACTGTTCAACCCCGAATTCCGAGGCAAAACGTCCATTCTCGACATTCCTCAAATCGGAATTATGGATGCGGCCATGGTGGCAGAGGCTGCGGGGCTAATGACCTTTGGCGACAAGGGCAACATGACCCGGGCCGAAATCGACCAAATTACTGAAATCCTCAAAGAGCAAAAGCGCAACGGTCAGTTCCGCGCCTTTTGGAAGACGTTTGATGAGTCGGTAAACCTAATGTCGTCGGGTGAGGTCGTTCTGCAATCCATGTGGTCGCCTGCAGTCACTGCTGTGCAATCCCGCGATATTGAGTGCGTCTATGCGCCGTTAACCGAGGGATATCGCGGCTGGGGCGGCGGTATTGGCCTCTCTCAAAATCTCTCTGGCATTGAGTTAGATGCCGCTTATGAATACATTAACTGGATGTTAGAAGGCTGGGTAGGCGCATTCTTGGGTCGCCAGGGATACTACAGTGCTGCACCTGAAAATGCCAAGAAATATATGTCGCAGGCTGAGTGGGAGTATTGGTACGAAGGCCAGCCTGCTTCAGACGATATGGTGGATCCGTTTGGAACCACACTAGCGGCGCAGGGGTCGGTGCGCGACGGCGGCTCTTTTGAAGAGCGGTTTGGCAACATCGTCTGCTGGAACTCCACCATGGAAGAGAATACTTACCTGGTGCAGAAGTGGAACGAGTTCATCGCCTCTTAGGCACAGAGCGTCGTACTGGAACCCCAATCTGAAATTCTGCGATGCCACTCGCAGGCACTACAGAATTTCAGGTAGGGCGCTGTTCTTCTGGAGCTGGTGAGGAGAGGTGCTGGGGCGATCGCTCCAAGCCATTCTCTAAACGATGTTTCGCCTTATTTTTAATCAAAGGCTCGGGATCTAACGCATCGCAGCTAAAAGTTGATATGTTACAGCAACTGTGTTTTGTAGAACCCGTGCGTTGTGCGGGTTCTACAAAGCATATAAAGACTAATGAGCGCTCCAATCACTACACACGCTTGGCGCGTTGATGTAAATGTTTGTTCTGGTTAATTTTCTGCGCAATAGGGGATTCACAGCAACAATTGTCCTAATCGATCATCAGTTGCAATTTAGGGTATGAGGTATTCGTTCTTCTGAATAAACGTTTTGCGCCATACGGCTTTCACTATGCAACAGGCATCAAACTCGGCAGTGTATTTGTGAGGAACTTACGACAGTTATGACCCGAGCATCTAAAACATTGCAGACCTACCTGCTGGCTGCACCGCAAACCTTGGTAATGCTGCTATTTCTGGTGTTTCCCATTGTGATGATTTTAATCGTCAGCTTTTGGGAATTCACGGGATTTTCAATGGAGCCAGGGTTTACTCTCGACAACTATCGAGCGATTTTTTCCTCGGATGTGGCCCTCAGAACCTTCCTCAACACGTTTAAATACGTGGCGCTGGTGTGGGCTGCAACACTCCTAATAGGCTACTTGGTGGCTTACTTTCTAGCATTTTATGTAGACGATAAGCGCTTGCAAATTGGCTTGTTTTTGCTCTGCACGATTCCATTTTGGACCTCTAATATTATCCGCATGATCTCGTGGGTGCCCCTGCTGGGTCGAGAGGGGCTTGTCAATTCGTTGCTGCTTAATCTAGGGCTGATTCAGCAGCCGTTGGAATGGCTGCTGTTCTCAGACTTTGCGGTGGTATTGGGGATGGTGCATCTCTATAACTTCTTTATGATTGCGCCCATCTTCAACAGCCTAATGCGGATTGATCGGAACTTGATTACGGCGGCGGAAGATATGGGCGCGTCGGGTTGGCAAACCTTTAAGGAAGTGATTTTGCCGCTATCAGCACCCGGTATTGCAATTGGCTCTATCTTTATTGTCACCATTGTGATGGGTGAATTTGTGACCGTGCGGCTGATGGGTGGCGGTCAGGCAGCGTCAGTGGGCAAGCTGATTCAAACTCAAATTGGGAGCATTCAATATCCGCTGGCCGCAGCCAACGCTGTTATTCTGCTGCTGGTGACATTGGTTCTCGTGTTGGCGAT
>JBGTOF010000218.1:0-3494 GCA_041742695.1 Elainellales cyanobacterium
AGTTAAGGCAAAATCGTCATCTCCCCAATAAAAATAAATCGGCATTTTTATTTGTTTGAGCGATACTTAACGGAGAGGGAGGGATTCGAACCCTCGTTAAAGTTACCCCTAAACAGCATTTCCAGTGCTGCGCCTTCAACCACTCGGCCACCTCTCCCCGAGGTATTAACCATTTGCGCTTCAGTATCCTTAATCTCGTAGACTCTAATCTGGAGCCATGACTAACGAGTACTTGCTACAAACAGCCACGAATAAGTATTCTATCAGAATCTGACAACAATCTAAGTTCCATTACCGTTCTGTCCATCAATTCTCGGCATAAAACCAATCCCATTCCCGACTCTGCCCCAAGCGCTGTAAAGCCTATTTCTTTGTGCGCAAGAGGCCATATTAAGCCACTTTGATGCTCAAAAAACAGGACTAAAGATATCCAAATCAGGAGCGCTGCATTCTGCCAGCACTAGGCACCACCAGCCTAAAAGGAAGTATTTAGGAATCTTACCTGTCAAACCTTAAAATCGTTTCAACCTCAAGATTTCGTCTGTGGGCTACACAACCTTAAGTATGCTGTCCGTTTTCTCCCAAAGTAGAAAAGCCGACTGCCTGCAGCGCCTTCTTCACCTCAGCCTCAGACAACCTGTCTTTACTCTGTAAATGATTCAGAGTCTCAACAAAGTCTCGAATGCCACGAAATTGGCGATACACAGACGCAAATCGGATATAAGCCACCTCATTCAAAAACTGAAGCCGCTCTAGCACAAGCTCTCCAATTTCATTGCTGGGCACTTCGCGCACTGAGCGCTGCTGCAACTCAGCCTCAATTTCGTCAATCAGGCTTTCAAGCTCAACTTGAGAGACGCCTGTCTTTTCGCAAGCATGCATGATTCCTCGCAACAGTTTAGATGAATCAAAAGACTCACGATCGCCGTTACGTTTAATCACTACGATGGGAACAAACTCGATTCGCTCATAGGTCGTAAAACGACGATGACATCGCAAACACTCCCGTCGTCGCCGCACACTCTGTCCAGACTCAGCAGAGCGAGATTCCAGCACTCGGTTATCCGGAAATTGGCAAAACGGGCATTGCATCGGTACAGTCCTCGTTGATTTTGAGTAGTAATCAGTCGAATTGCTACCACTCAGTAAATGGGTCACCCATAACTGTAATCAAGCTAGCGAAAAATGAACAAAATTTTCTGTGTCGCAGGTTATCTTGTATACCACTTTCTACCTAAGAGCCCAAAGCTAAAGGCATTCAAACCTCAAAGTGGCAGGCTGTGCGAGCACAACCCACCACTAAATGACTACGAACATTCCTAGACAATCAAAGTTGCTAGATTATGGTCACCTTGCCTTATTCGTCGCCTTTCGAAATCCGGGGAGGCTCCCGAAATGCGATCGCAAAAAACAGAAGCCCTAGCGTTGCAATCAGCAACAAAACATAGATAACGCTTTCCATTGGTCAGCCTCGTTTAAGAACAGCTACGTACATATGGGCAATTCAATGAACGGGGAAGCGCAGTGCCTCCCCTTCCCATCATAGGAGCTAGATTGCCTTCTCACGGCGGGTGCTCTTATCACCCAGTTTTTGGAAGTAACCCCACTCCACCTGCTCTTCAGACAACTCTGGGTCAATACCCGCAAACACATCCCGGAATAGCGTTCTGGAACCATGCCAGATATGGCCAAAGAAAAAGAGCAACGCAAACACAGCATGACCATATGTAAACCACCCACGAGGACTGGTGCGGAACACACCATCCGACTCAGGCGTTTCACGGTCAAACTCGAATACCTCACCCAATTGAGCCTTACGAGCAAACTGCTTCACCTGAGCTGGATCCTTGAAGGTTTCCCCATTTAGCTCTCCGCCATAGAAGGTTGCTGTCACGCCCACTTGCTCAAAGCTATAGCGTGATTCAGCTCGCCGGAACGGAATATCAGCCCGAACAACACCATCCCTGTCTACCAAAATCACAGGGAAGTTTTCAAAGAAGTTGGGGATGCGACGCACAAATAGCTCACGCCCTTCCTTATCCTCAAAAACCGGGTGGCCTAACCATGCCTGAGCAATACCGTCACCCTGGATCATGGCTCCTGTTCGGAACAACCCGCCTTTTGAGGGATTGTTGCCCACATAGTCATAAAAAGCCAGCTTCTCTGGAATATCAGAATAAGCCTGTGCCAGCTTTGTCCCATCTGCAACCGAAGACTGGACCCGACGCTCTATTTCTTGCTGGAAATAATTGCTATCCCACTGATAGCGGGTTGGGCCGAACAACTCAATTGGCGTAGTAGCGCTGCCATACCACATGGTGCCAGCCACCACAAACGCCGCAAAAAACACAGCGGCAATACTGCTAGACAAAACCGTTTCAATGTTCCCCATCCGCAGGGCCTTATAAAGCCGCTCTGGGGGGCGCACCGCCAAATGGAACAGACCAGCAATAATGCCAACCACACCTGCAGCAATATGGTGTGCCACTACTCCGCCAGGGTTGAAGGGATTGAATCCTTCTGGGCCCCATGCGGGTGCTACTGCTTGCACGCTGCCCGTCAATCCATAGGGATCAGAAACCCACATCCCTGGCCCAAACAGACCCGTGAGATGAAACGCCCCAAACCCGAAACAGAGTAGACCCGACAAAAACAAGTGAATCCCAAACATCTTGGGCAGATCTAGCGCAGGTTCACCCGTGCGAGGATCTCTAAATAATTCCAAATCCCAATAGACCCAATGCCAACAAGCTGCCAGGAATAACAAACCCGACAAAATGATATGAGCTGCCGCAACGCCCTCAAAAGACCAGAAGCCAGGGTCAACGCCAGTTTCACCCGTGACACTCCAGCCGCCCCAAGAGCCTGTAACACCTAGGCGTGCCATAAAGGGAAGGACAAACATGCCCTGACGCCACATGGGGTTAAGCACGGGGTCACTTGGATCAAAGGTTGCCAACTCAAATAAAGCCATTGACCCAGCCCAACCAGCAACCAATGCAGTATGCATCAGGTGTACAGCAATCAGCCGTCCTGGATCATTAAGGACAACGGTGTGTACGCGATACCAGGGTAGTCCCATTGACTACGCTCCTCCTAAGTTAAGTTTCAATCTCTCACTCGAACCTTAATTTATTAATCAGCCAGATACTAGTAAGCGTACCAGAGTCAGGCGTTGAGTTATGCCCTACCACCTTAAGCATTTAGGCTCTGTGCTAGTCCTAGCACTTTAAACCTTAATGGTTTCGACAGTTTGGCAATAAGGTTGTAAAAATGAATGTGTATAAAGAAGTGTAACTAGCGTTTGGGGCGAAATCAAGCGTCTCATACGTAAAGCGAGCGAGGAAGGAAGCGGACATGGTAGATGGCAACGAATCGAATCAAGAGGCACTCGTTGCTGATGGGGCCTTAGTTTCAGGCACAGCTAGCAATAGCGAATCGAACCCATCTAGTGCAACTGAACGGAAAAAGTTTCAATCGGCAAGCATTAAGTT
>JBGTOF010000222.1:0-2457 GCA_041742695.1 Elainellales cyanobacterium
TTTGATCTTTGGCCGAGAGGATTGGCGAGTCTTGGGTGGGCCAGGCGATCGCCAGCTCCGAATCATTCCACACGATACACCGTTCATGTTGAGGGGCGTAGTAGTCTGTAGTTTTATAGAGCACCTCTGCCACCTCCGACATAACCAGAAATCCGTGGGCAAACCCTGTGGGAACCCACAGTTGCCGCTTGTTATCTTGACTGAGATAGCATCCCACCCACTGACCAAAGGTCGGTGATGACTGGCGAATATCCACAGCTACGTCATACACCTCACCCACGAGGGCTCGCACCAGTTTTCCTTGGGCGTGTTGAATTTGGTAATGCAGCCCTCGCAACACATTCCGGCAAGACCGAGAATGGTTATCTTGAACAAAGGACGCCTCAATTCCGGCTTTATCAGCAAATGCCTGCTGGTTGTAACTCTCGAAAAAGAAACCACGATCATCACCAAAGATGCGAGGCTCGATAATTAATACGTCAGGAATTTCTGTAGAAATTACGTTCATTTCAGTCTCTCTTAGCGAGATTCTATTGATCTCAGTGCTATGACAAGGCGTAACACCCATGCGCAGAGCCAGAAACGCAGGCGCTGTAGCGATTTCAACTATGCTTTTAGAGTGCCCGAATTGTTGCAGTCTGTAACTTATGAGGATGAGAGCGGATCTGTTGAGGCGATCGCTCTATCCATCAACTAGCAACCTCTAATTAATAATTTTGGCAGGGATGCCGACTGCAGTTTTGCCAGCGGAGATATCAGTAAGGACGACCGCATTCGCGCCAATGTTCACATCGTCTCCTAGCGTAACGCCCCCCAAGATCTTGGCGCCCGCGCCCACATTGACCCGATCACCCAGTTGAGGCGCTTCCAGCGGACGGTCAAGGTGACGGTTGCCCAGGGTCACCCCCTGGCGAATGATGCAGTCATCGCCTAGGGTGCAATGCCCGTGCACGATGATGGCACCCTGATGCTCGATCACCACGCGGCGACCCACCTTAACGGTATAGGGCAGATCAATGCCATAGGTATTGCGAACCTTCCGATATAGCGCACGATACAGCATGCTGAAAGGTGCCCGCAGGGCTTTGGGGCGAATCGTCATGCGCCATACGCCAAAGCGCTGAACAGCTACAGCACGAAATCCAGGCTTTGTCCAATCACGCCCATGGGCAACCCAATCTTCTTGAATTTGTTGCCATAGCGTGAGCGAGTCTGCTGATATAGGTGATGTGAGTGGGGTGGCATGTTCTGATGCGACCATCGGTCTCTCCTTAGTAAGCGCGTTGAGCAAATACCTCTGAATCGTACAGACCCCCTAGCTGCATTTTGCAGGGCGAACTAAGACACCCCGCATGAGTACACTGTTGCGCAAGAAGTCGCGCAGCATTTGAGGTGGATCGGGATCGGGTTTACGCTGAATGATTCGCCGCAGCCGCCATGTGACAAATCCAAGAGTCCACACTGCATCACAGAGGAGGGTATACAGCCAGCCATAGTTCTTTAGAAAATACCGACGCCGAGAGTCGAACCAGTACTGGGGCCTGCGCTTGGCTGGGCGCTTAGTGTCGGTCACACCAGAGCTTTGGCCGACCAAATGCACTACGTGGCTTGCCGGAACATACCAGCAGCTCCATCCAGCGCGGTTGGCCTGTAAGCAATAGTCCATTTCTTCGTAATACATGAAGTATTCCTCATCCATCAGGCCTACAGCCTCAAATACTTCACGGCGAATGATCATACTGGCACCCGCTACCCAATCGGTTTGATGAGGGGTATCCATCACGGGTGGCGCAACCACCCATCTAGAGAGTAGCTGCGTGATGAGGCCAATCCGTAAGCTCCCGTCCAATTCACTAAACAGGGTGTGAAAGCGAAAAGCAGAGCATTGAGGCGTTGCGTCTGGGTCTTCTAGGCGACTGCCAGCAATCCCGACTGTTGGGTTTGCTTCCATGAAATCGATCAGGGTAGTAATGGCCTGGGGGCGCACTACCGTATCTGGATTGAGCAGCAACACGTACGGTGGCAAAGCTGCATTGAGCAACAGCGGGCGAATGGCTGCGTTATTGCCGTAAGCAAAGCCGCCATTATGCCCAAGAGGCATCAGTTTGGCCCAACCACCCCAGTTTTCCCGAGCGATCGCCGCTTCGATTTTTTCGACTGAGCCGTCTCCCGAATCGTTATCCGTCACGACAACCTGAATATTGGGGATGGCTGCAACCTCGTCGGTGAGCGATCGCAAGCAGTCAATTGTTAACTCTGGCGTGCGGTAGTTCAAAACCACGACGAGCAGAGAACAGGATGATGTTGTTTGAACGGAGTCAACCATGAGATGTTTCTTAGATGGATCAATCTGACGCTGGTACAAGAAGCCTGTACACCAACCTTCCTCTACAGTTCCCGCAAATTAAACCACCCGACACAAATTCTGATAATCCGTTGACTTTTGCTTCCTTAACG
>JBGTOF010000224.1:0-23112 GCA_041742695.1 Elainellales cyanobacterium
CAGCCCGCCGATCTACTCTGCCAGCGGGGGCTTGCCCACTGGCGCAACCGCGACAGCGACAGTGCCCTAGCTGACTTTGACCGAGCGATCGCCCTCAACCCTAGCTCTGCCAAAGCGTATGGCAATCGGGGGTTAATCCACTACGATCAGGGCCATATCGACCGTGCTCTAGCCAATTGGACTCTTGCTCTCCAGCACCAACCTACCTATGCCGAAGCCCGCTACAATCGCGGCCTGCTGCTGGCCCAACAGCAAGACTATCCCAGCGCCCTAATCGACTTCGACCAGGCCCTTAAAGCCAACCCCAACTTGGCGGAAGCCTACCTTCATCGCGGCGATATTCGGGCTGAATTGGGCGATCGCCTGGGTGCCATCAAAGACTGGGAACTCGCCCTGCTCAACGACCTCAGCCTTGAGCCCGCTCGCAAACGTCTCCTCGCCGCCCGCAAAGAATCTCGGGACTTAAACCTCTCTAAATCCCTGCAAGACATCCTCAACTCTGACGATTTAACGGTTGAAGCCCGCGTTAATGGCAACCATCTCGATGTCATGATCGATCGCACTCTCGGTGCTGCCGTTAACTACTTCAAATTGGCAAACGAAGTCCGCAAACAACTGCAAAGGCTACAAGTAAACGGCATTCGCCGCTTTCGTTTAATTGGGCGTGTGGGCGATCGCGGCCATTCTGAATGGAACCAAAGCTATACCCTTTACGACAACGTGGCCTGTCCTCCGTGTTACTGGGGACTAGCAGTTCTCTCCACTACGATTCTCTTTCCTCCCTTAGGGCTAGCGGCTCTGATTTTTGCAGCTCAAATTAAACCTCGATTTCGCCGGGGCGACATTGAGGCGGCTCAGCACGCCTCCAGAATCGTCAAAGCGCTCATTATTATTTCTGGTGGTATCTTCGTGCTAATGCTGCTAACCCTTATCAGCTATCTAATCATCACTCCTTCCGACGCGTGGAACATTCTTCCCGATTTTGATAACTTGCCTCCAGGTGGACCTCGGCGCGGCCCCTATCGAGGGCAACTTTTTTCTCCCTAGCAGGGCTCAACCCGATGGCCCTAACTAGATCAGGTCACTTACATACAGAACATTTGATGCCTTCATGCCGTTGGTTGCTCTGCGCCCCAGAAGTACTGGTATGAGTTGAGCAAGTCTTAAGCGTCAAAAGATATAGGCCAAATCTTCAAGGTTATAACGCTAGAAGGATGGTTCAGCTTGACTTTACGGTGTATAAATCGGTTATCTTTAGGTCGATCTTCATTAACCTGACCTGCACTGGCTGAGATATCGCATTTGCGGGCAGGCTTGCGGCCTAATTGGGCTGGGTAAATTTGGCGCGTTTTTTCAGCCAGAAGCCAGCTAAACACTATAGGTAACAAAATAATGGATATTCAAGATATAAATCCCCAAGGGCAGCAGCCGGAACAATGGATCGAACAACTAGCTCGATTTGGTTACGCTGCTAAGGGAGTCGTATACATAACTATCGGATTTCTCGCCTTTATGGCTGCCTTTGACTGGGGTGGTCGGGTCACTGGCTCCCAAGGTGCCTTTCAAACGATCGCATCTCAACCCTTTGGCAAAGCGATGCTATTTTTGGTTGCCGTTGGACTGTTGGGGTACGTCCTCTGGCGGTTTGTGGAGGCAGTGAAAGATCCAGAACACCAGGACAGCGGTGCGGGTGCAATCGGCAGGCGTATTTCCTACGCGGTTAGCGGCATAATTTACGGTACTTTGGCCATGTCTGCCCTAAAGATAGTGTTTGGGAATTCTTCTAGCAGTGGAAGTTCCGGTAACCAAGAGCAAACGGCCACCCTGTTGTCTCAGCCTTTTGGTCAGTGGCTGGTGGGCGCTGTGGGCGCAGCCAGCATAGCCTATGGGTTTCAATGCTTTTACCGATCCTATTCCACCAAGTTTCGCCGCAAGCTCAAGCTGTCTGAGATGAGTGTCACTACCGAGAAATGGGCAACTCGCATTGGGCGCTTTGGGCTTGCTGCCAAAGGGGTTGTCTCCGTTATCATTGGTTTCTTCTTCATCCAATCAGCCCGCACCTATGATGCTAGTCAATCTGCAGACACGGAAGGCGCCCTGCAAGCGCTCCAGCAGCAGCCCTACGGTGCCTGGCTGATGGGTATTGTTGCCCTTGGCCTGATTGCCTACGGCATTCATCTTGGGGTACAGGCTCGCTATCGTCGCATTTCTCCATAGTTCTCAGCTGAGTTCCTGGGCCGATTGGCCTGACAATGCGGGCCAAAGGCGTCACTGTAGGTCCGCTGCGATCACCCATGGCTATTTGGTCTATTGCCTACGCTCACTATCTCGATAGACCCTCGTTAGACATCTCAGATGATGGGCTTAAAGCCCTATCTCATGCCGCTTTTTAGCTATTGAACGTTGAACTTAGATTATCGCAGCCACGATTCCATGGGTTCTGTTGTCTTCACCACCTGCATTCCCGCCCTCGCAAACCGGTCATAGGCTTCATCTGCCGACTCCGTAAAGTCTACGACCTCGGGTACTACTACAGGCGAGGTGCAGTCCTCCAGCAAATACACCTGCTGCGCCAGCTTCGGGTCACGCATCTGAATTTCGCTCAGCAAGTTATCCACTGTCCACGCGACGCAGTGACTCTTGGCCTGTCCCGCTACAATCACCGCATCAAATTCCAACAGCCAGTCGATCAAGGCTGAATTCTTTTGGGCGATCGCCCGCTGCGTTTGATCCGTCATCACCTCCGGTTGCAGCACTGAATAATTTTCCGTAAGCGGATTACTGCCCTTAATCTCAAATCGAGTTTGGCGACCCCGGGCGATCGCATGAAAGAAACACGCTTCTTCCACCGCTGCCACTAGGGCATGGCCTACCCCTCCCAGCATTGAATGGTACGGCCAGATCGTTAGCGGAAACTTGCCAGACTCATCAAGCGATCGCACATAGTGCAGCGCATACGACTGCAACTGCGCCACATTCCCGCCAGAGAGTTGAGGGGCGATCGCCGGGTTCACCATCCATACCCCCTGCTCCACATCTGCTAGCGAAATCATCGTCATGGCTGCAGGGTGCTCCCCCGCCCCATTCACCCAAAAAATAGAGTGAAAAATCTGCATGGCTGTGTGCGTATCCAGCGTCACCGCAATGTCCGTAATGTGTCCCAAATTCTCGTAGAGAAACCGGCACAACCGCCGATTATCCTCCACAGCACCCACCCCCGAGCGCCCACCCACAAACAGCTCCGACCCCGGAATGCAAAACGTGTTTTGCACATCAATCGCCAGCAGGCAAATCCGCCGTGCATCATCCGCCGCAGCCCCAATGCCATGCTGCGCCGCCCAGTCCGCCGCTTCTACCGCGCGCGCTTGATACGGCACACGCCACACCTCCCCAACCTGCGATAGGTCAAAGTGCGCCGGAATCGGAAGCTGCATTATCATCGGTATCACACCAGAATCACATCTGGTTCCATATAGAGCATAGCCAAAGGCCCACACACGGCCTGCGGCATCTTAGGGAGTTAAAAAGATGGGAAAAATGCCTACAAAACCGCTCCGCATCTCGATGCAAGTTTCTATGAGCGCCCCTTAAAGCATCGTTTGCACTCACAGCATTCATTTTGGTGAAAGTTACCAAAATGAATGCTGCTCCTATTATGCCGTAAATCCTTTCCCTCATCAAACGCACGCGTCCAGGCGCATAGCCTAGACCGGTACATGAGAGCCATAGCTGAAGTTTCACGCCACGCGGTTAACCCAACATCAACCGCTAGTCCTCCATGACTGCTGTTCAGTATCCAAATCAATGCATCCAAATTTAGGACGCTGCCGTATTACTAACAAGACCATTCAAGCAGCTAGCCCTTGGGGAATCACTTTCCCGGGGGCTTTCCTAAACATTATTCAAGACGCTCTATTGCGTTAACAAACCCAGATATAGAACCTGCGCTGTCTGATACGCGGGTGGCACAGGCTCTATATTTTTGGTTTGATTGCCGACCCCCATCAGGGTCTGCCAACTCAAGGGTCTACTCACTTATCTAAACTACTGAGTGAACGAATCATGAAACAACTTCGCAACCTATTTAATTTCGTTCTGGGAATAACAACTTGCCTGCTGGTTGTGGCCCTATCCACACCAGCCTTTAGCCGTAACGCTGCCCCCTTAATGCAGCCTCTACGCTCCGACATTCCTACCGTAGAGCAATACGCCCAGGCTGACCTAGCCCAGGCAGAAGCCAGCGTCATTGCTCAAGGTGTCGCCAACACCAATAGGTCTCGCTATATCAGCATTCTCAGGAAAGGCGATATCGTCCCCACTCAGCCTAATACAGATGCCTTTGGCACCGCTGGGGCTGTTCTCACTGGCAACATCCTGACCATTCGGGGTGATTTTCGTAACCTCTCTAGTGACCTGCGCGATTACGCAACAGATCCGCTCGACCCGCCCAACCCCAATATCACATCCGCAATTCATGTTCACCAGGGCAGCCCCACCGAAAACGGCCCGTTCCAATATGCCCTAGAGGTCATGCTGGATGATAGCGGGTCTAAGGGGCGCTTTGGCGGGGAATATACCCTGACCAGCGAACAGCGTCAGGCATTGTCTGACGGAATGCTCTATCTAGACATTCACACCACTCGCTTTCGCGCGGGTGAATTGCGTGGCGTGCTGCAACCCATGATGATGCCCTAATCGGCCTGAACTAAGCTGTTAATTCGGGAGTAGGCTAAGCCCGCAAACTCACAATCCAATTCAGCGCTTGGGAGCGCATTCCATTGCTCCCCGCTCAATCGAGCTTTGCCCCTGTGGCCTATCATCCTGAATAAACGGCGTTTAGGCCCTCCGTTTCAAGAGGTGCCGCATATTCACCTGTTCAGCAGTACGGTGCCAACACGGTAGGATGGGAGATGAGACCGACGGTTTCACTACTCACGTGGGTTCGTTTCCCGCCTCTGTGCTGGCACCGCATCGCACCCAGACTCATGCTGCATCATGCCTTCTGAACCAACCCATGCCGCCACAAATCCATCTCCTGAACTAACCGATGCGGAACTATTTTGGGCGTCAAAAGCAGGGCAGACACCTGCCCTAGGGTTGCTATATGATCGCCATGCTGGGCTGGTCTATGGCATAGCGCTTCGAGTACTGGGCACCACGCCTGAAGCAGAAGACCTCACCCAAGATATTTTCATCAATCTTACCCGCTCCTCCTTTGACCCCCGGCGCGGTGCGCTCAGAACCTATCTCGCTACTCTCACCCGCTCTCGTGCAATTGACCGGGTGCGATCGCGCACCACCGCCGCCAAAAATCTCCAACGCTGGCAGCCCAGTATCTCCTCTACCGAGCCTCCCGATTCACCGCTTGATCAGGCCGCCCAAGCCGAGCAATCCCACCAGGTCAAAGCAGCTCTGGCACAACTGTCTCAAGAGCAGCAGCAAATTCTAAAACTGGCTTATTACGAAGGCTTCAGCCAGACAGAAATTTCTGGAAAGCTTAACCTGCCGCTGGGCACTGTCAAAGCCCGTGCCCGCAGAGGGCTCCTCAAACTGCGCCAAATTCTAACTGACTCAACTCATTAAACTGATCCCTCAACGATCCCTTAACCTTGGTTCCTTCGACTGGCAAGAACGCTATGGCTTCATCTATGCCATCTGAATATTTACAAGACTTGATTGTGGGCTATGTGCTCAACAATCTAGATTTAGCTGAAGCCGCAGAGCTAGAGCAGCTGATGGCGGAGGATCCGGCGATCGCCCAACACATCACCCAAGAAATCGCTCAACTGCAACACACCCTCGACACGGTTTATCCGAACCCCAACGTGCAGCCACCAGAGCATCTGCGCGATCGCATTCTTCGCGCCCATGCCCAGCCCGCGCCTCAGCCCGCATTTCAGCCCACGGCCACCCGCAAACCTACCATCACACCCCATCGACATGCCTGGCAAACGCCCCTACGGCTGGCTGCCGCGGCCCTTATTCTCGCCTTAGGCCTCAACAATCTTCGCCTCTGGCGCACTGTGCAAACCCTCCAAGCGCAGCAACAGCAGTTCAAAACCCTCACCTATGCCCTTCAGAGCATCGACGGCACCCAGCCTGCCACCGCCATCATCACCATCGACCCCAACACCCTCGATGCCTCAGTCAGCGTAGCCAACTTACCGCCGCTTCCTCCGGGTCAGGTCTATGCCATTTGGACATTACCCCAGCCGGACTTTCCCGCTACTGTTGACCAGCGAGGGGCCATCCTCACCGGCACCTTCACCGTCGATGCCAGTGGAAACATCGTGTCTGAAAATGTGCTAGTACCCTCCCTCTATCGCGAGAGCACCCTTGTGGATCGCGTCACCATCTCCATCGAGGATGCCGACTCCCCTCAGGTGCACCAAGGCGATCCCATCCTGATAAATAATTCTTGATCTCAATTCTCAATCTTCGCAACCCAAGTTCGGGATACGCTGAACCCCTGAATGTGCCGAGCGTATTTCGCTCACGTTAAGGAGATGGAGTCATCGCGCGACACATTATACCCAACCCCCTCTCCTCGCCCAACAAAAGCCATCCTGCCAGATCACCCGTTGCACTCACGTTGTATAGTGTATACATTAAGCGGGACTGTTGTTTTGGTGTTTGGTTATCCGACGCATTAGGAATTCTGTCGATATCAGACTTGCAGCAGGCGATAGGATAAAGTATCAAGCGTGATCGGACGTGATCAGAGATCGGATCCCCCTTCATCCATCGCACCCCAACAGCTACCCGCAATCGTTCTAGAGGTAAAAAGTTGATGACGGCAGTAACAGAAAAGATTCCCGCCTTTTGCGACGGTATCCAATATTTTGGCGAGCCGCTGCCTGGGTTTGACGCCCACAGTCAGTCTCCAGCAATTGCCGAAGGAACACGGGCGATCGCCGCCGTCAATGACCCCACTGCTGTCTATCAAACCCTGCTCTATGCCGATGCCCTTCGCTATCTAATGCTGCAAGTCTGTGCCAGCAAAGGGTCAGGGCATCCTGGCGGCTTCGCCAGCCAGGCCGAAGCCTATGCCTCGCTCGTCATGCTGGGGCACAAGAACATCGTCACTGAAGTCGGCCACCACGCCCCTGGCTTTTACAGCGCCATGTTTCTCGATCGCTCCCTCGAAGATATGGATATCTTCACGGTGCAGCAATTACGCGATCGGTTTCGCGAGCGCCACGGTTTGCTGGGGCACCTCTCTGGGCAAATGCCCGGCCTGCTCGCTCCCGCTGGCCCCCTCGGGCAGGGGCAGCACTTCGGCATGGCCGCCGCCTTGCTCAATTCCGGCATCCTATTTCCCTTCACCATTGGGGATGGCGGCCTAGGTGAACCCTATATCATGAGCGCCTTTGGCCACTTCCACACGGCCTATCCCAACACCACCAACTTCTTGCCCATCCTGGTCTGGAACGGCTACTCCCAAGAGCATCACAGCATGGTCTCCCTCAAGACCAACGAGCAGATGAAGGCATATTGGCACGGTAACGGGTTTGAAGACGTTGTGCTGGTAGATGCCAAAGACTTTGATGACCAGAACCAGCCGGGTGACTACGTGGATAGCACCGCCTTCTCCTTTGAGCAGCGACTCAAGTTTACCCAAGCTGTGCTAACTGGCGTAGAAGAAGCCTCACGCTCGGCCCTGGGTGGCAAGCTAACCGTGTTTATTATCAAACAGCTTAAGGGCTCCGGCGTTCACGCCCTAGGTGCAAAATCCCACAACCTGTATCCCACAGACACCCTGGATGCTCCCCGCATTGTTACCGCGTTGCAGGGTCGTGCATTAACGCCCAAAGCGTGGGAATTGGTGCGCATCAACTGTGAGCGTGCCGGAGGCGGCTCCGCTGCCAAAACCGTCGTTACAGAATTTGAGCGCGAGCTGCCTGATCTGGGCGCCCTGCCTCTTGAGGACTATCCCGTCGGGGGCGATCCAAAAGTCTCGACTACGGCCATGGGAGCGCTCGTGGGACATGTCGGACAGTGCGATCGCACTTTCCTTGTCACCAATGCAGACGGCAACGAAGCCTCCGGCATTGGCAACATCAACAAAGCGCTAAAGATCATCCACCCCACCCCCGACGATCTCTACAATCAAAGTCCTACTGGTCAGGTCTACGAGCCTCTCAGCGAAGACGCCTGCGCGGGGTTGGCGGCAGGGCTAGCGCTCATGGGTGGCCGCACCTTATGGTGCTCCTACGAATCCTTTGCCATCAACGGCCTGCCCATTTGGCAAACCGTCACCCAGGCCATGGCCGAGTTGCGTCGTCCCACCCCCGCTACCATCACCCTCTATACCGCAGGTGCTCTAGAGCAAGGGCGCAACGGCTGGACGCATCAGCGCCCCGAAATCGAAGCCTACTTTGCTGCCATGATGCGGAACGGCAACGTATTTCCGCTGTTTCCTCCTGATGCAAACAGCATTCAGGCCTGTTATGACTGGGCGCTCACGGCCCAAAATAAGGGCATCGTTATTACCGCTAGCAAGTCACCCCTCCCCATTCGCATCACGATTGAGCAAACCCGCGAAGCACTACAATCCGGTGCAATCTTGCTAGAAGAAGCCAGCGGTAGCAAAACCGTCGTCTTTGCAGTGGTGGGCGATATGGTTCTAAACCCGGTTTATGCGGCGGCACAGCACGTGGCGCAGCAAGGTTTGGGCTATAAGATTGTCTCGATTGTGAGCCCGCGCCGCCTCTACCGTTCCACAGATGTCGCGTGGGACAGTTGCTCTCAGCCCGATGGCGTCTTCCTTGACGATGCCGGGTTTGCTACCCTGTTTGGCGGCGATGCTCTAGTTGGCGTTACAGGCGGAGCCAGCGGCATGCTCGAGCCAGTGATGCTGCGCGCCACCTGCCCCCGTGACACCATCGCCTGGAAACGCGGCGAAACCACCGCTAGCGCCAGTGAGCTAATGGGCTTTAATGGCATTACGGGTGAGGCGATCGCCCAAGCTGCCACCCGGTTGCTGAGTGACGCCCATTGATTCATAGCCATCGATCGCATCCACAACTACATCCTCAATTGACTGTTCAATCCATCCAATGCCATTCAATCTGGGTTCACTAAACCATTCAATATTGAATGCTGGATGTTATTCTCCAACCCTTCTCTTACCATGACTAATTCTGTAACAACGCTTTCTGGACGCGGCATTCCTTTATCAGGCAACGATATCGATACCGATCGCATCATTCCTGCTCGCTTTCTCAAATGCGTCACCTTTGATGGGTTAGGGGCTCACGCTTTTGAGGATGATCGCATTCAGCGCCAAGGCGCACACCCCTTTGATCAGACCCACTATCAAGGCGCTGAAGTGCTCGTGGTGAATCGCAATTTTGGCTGCGGCTCCTCTCGGGAACATGCTCCTCAGGCGATCGCCAAATGGGGCATCAAAGCCCTCATCGGCGAAAGCTTTGCCGAAATCTTCTTTGGCAACTGCGTCGCCATGGGCATTCCGTGCCTTACCGCTTCTGAAGCAGACGTGAAAGCGCTGCAAGGGGCGATCGCCACCAACCCCCAACAGGCCGTCACGGTTGATCTAACCGCCATGACCGCCACCTGCGACACCCTTTCCATCCCCCTCCACATGGGCGACGGTCCCCGGCAGATGTTTCTCTCAGGCAGTTGGGATGCCACTGGGCAACTGGTTGCCCAAGCTGACCAAATTCGCGCCACAGCAGTCAACCTGCCTTACATCCGCTGGAGTGCATAAGCAGGTAGCCAAAATAAAACATCTGGACAACCTGAAGCATTCTGTAGTGAGAGCAGCAGTCTAGTCTACATTGAGGTCAAACAGTTCCTCTCCAGATGTAGGATGAATGCCGATGGTCTCTGCAATTTCGACACGGGTGATGCCGCGTTTAATTGCGAGCGCCATGCCTTGAATCATCTCTGCTGCATGCTCTCCAAGAATATGCAGCCCCACCACCTGATCTGTCGTTTTGTGGGATACATATTTGATCGTAGTTTTCAGAGAACCGTTCGTGAAGCTATACATCAACGGTCTGAATTCAGTGCGATCGCACGTCACCTCATCATCCCCAAAGTGTTCCCGTGCTTTAGCCTCAGTCATACCCACTGCCGCAATTTCAGGACGAGAAAAGACAGCAGTAGGAACTGAGTCATAGTCTATCTTGCGGGCCTTCTTTCCAAATATTGTATCTGCGGCGGCGCGTCCCTCAGCAATGGCAACCGGTGTCAACGGCAACCGCCCCGTGCAATCGCCAATGGCATAAATATTGGGTTGACTCGTGCAGCTATAGTCATCCACCTCAATGGCTGTCTTGCTGTATTCAACATTAGCCCGGTCTAGCTCCAACCCGTCTAAATTGGGCAATCGCCCTGCCGCACACAAAACCACATCAGCCATAAGTGGCTCAGAGCGATCGCCCGACAGCGATAGCATCAACTGACCATCCTTCTGTTCAATGGCCGTAGCCGTCGTATTGCAAAAGCTCAGAATGCCACGCGTTTGCAACCTGCTGCGCAGCAGTTGGGTAATATCATCATCGAAGTCGGTGAGAATACAGCCTTCTCGATTAAGAATCGACACCTCACAGCCAAACCCGTACATAATGCTGGCAAATTCTACCCCAACATAGCCACCCCCAATAATCGCAATGTGCTGGGGAATCTTTGGTAGATCAAACAACTCTCGCGAGGTTATGGCGTGCTCAATACCAGGAATATCCGGCAAGATAGGTTTGCTGCCCACCGCAATCAGGATTTTGTCAGCAGTGATGCGATCGCCCTTCACCTGAATGGTATGGGAATCAACTAGACGAGCACTGCCCGTCAAACGCCGCACCCCTGCATTAGACAGCGACATGTCATACACCTCACGCAAGCGCTCAATTTCTAGATCGCGCAAATGCTTAAAATGCTCCCAATCAAATGCAGATAAAGGAATTTGCCAGCCGTAGTCTTGAGCCAGCTCTATCTGACAAGGAGCATCTGCCGCATACACCATCAACTTCTTAGGCACACAGCCCCGATTCACACAGGTGCCGCCCAGATGCTCTTGCTCAATCAGCGCCACTCTAGCGCCATAATGAGCCGCCCGCTTTGATGCAGCTAACCCACCAGACCCGCCGCCAATCACAACGAAGTCGTAAGTGTAATTCATAATTTATTTGATAAAAAGTAAACGCATCCCCTCCCTCACGATCGGTCAGTTGATCGTGGGCTCATGCTGCTCAGGCGATGCATGCGTAGCGCAAACTAGCCGCTTCAGATCTGGCGGGTAGATGCAGACGAGACGAATGCACTCTTCAACAGTAAAGACAATAGGGCGATTGCCCCACTATCCATAGACGGATTGATAGGGCTGATTAATAGGTCACTAGCCCAGTCCGCACCAATCTGACCCCAAGTGCCATCACAAAAACGGTTTCACTCCCCCCCGCCGGGTTCGACCAAAATAGCAGGGATCCTTAGCGCTGTGGTTTAATAATGCAGTAGCAGAATAGACGAGATCCCTATGATTCTTCCAGGTTCAGCGGTTCGGGTAATCAATGCCGACGATACCTACTACAACTTTCAAGGCCTGGTGCAGCGCATCAGCAACGACAGGGCCGCCGTGCTGTTTGAAGGCGGCAACTGGGATAAGCTAGTGTCCTTTCGCCTAACAGAACTGGAATCAGTTGATGCCACAGCAGGGCGAGCCGGCAAATAATACCGCCGCTCCAAACAATATGCTCCAAACGATATAAGGCCCTTGCTGCCAAAGAAAAGCCTAAGAGTATTCCATAAAAAAAATCATCTATCTGGCCCTCATCCCCCAACCCCTTCTCCCATTCTGGGAGAAGGAGAGCCGAAATGCCTTGTCTGGCTTCCCCCTCGCCCATGTTTGGGAGAGGGGGACTGAGGGGGTGAGGGCATACGCTGAACGCTTTATTAATTGGACTACTCTAAGTCAACCCGCAGTGACACTATAGGGGCTTGGCGTAGCCAAGAGCTTTACGGCTGCCCGCCCATTCTGGCTATTCCTCTAATAGTTTGGACAGCCCTTTCAAAACATGGCCTAAATGCTGCGTCCCATTAGAAGCAGCGTTAAAAAAAACCTGCTAGAGGCTCCAAGCGTGCATCCTCCAGCAGGTTTTTTTTAAAGGCTATGTGTCACTTAACGGCTAAGCAACACCCATAATTTTGTCTACAATTCGTTGCACAATTTGCATACCCGTTAGAGCTTGCCAACCAAACAGCCCCACCAAGGCAACATTCAAACCAATGTGGGCATAACGAGCCCAGTTGTTGCCTTTCTGCATATATGGGGTAAGAGAAGCAGACGTTGCAATTAGCCCAGTCATGCCCAAGCCCGCCAGCAAGTGTGACCCAAAAAACAGCTTGCCATTATTGAGATAAGTCACCGCCATGCCGCCCAAAGTGCCGAGCACCATCGTCGCCAGCAAAATAGATCCCATTTGGTGATGACGGACGTTGAATCGCCCTTTGATCAGCTCTTTTTTGAGATCTCCCTCGGCAGAGCGCACACGACGAATCTGAATGCCAAGGTAGAGCGCATACAGCGTAATGCCAAACAGCACCCACATCAGCACAGGGTGGAAAAACTGACTCCATACCTTAACGGATTCGGGAATCTCAAAACTCATAGCGCCTCTCAGGATCCATAGGACAATCTGCAACTTCATAAAAGTTAGCATAAAGTCTCAGCTAGCGGGAGTAGTTGAGCGGGGGATGGTTGAGCCGGGGTAGCAATGCGTGAGAGCCACGCGGCAAGCCGGTTCTCCCACGCGTTGCGGTGTGATCGATGCCGTTCAAGCCAGCCTCAGAGCCGATTGAACTTAAGCCCCGGGCGCGAGGGGATCAATTCCCTCAGGAGTAACCGTGGCTTGATTTTGCTGGGGTTGCACAATCAGTGGCGGCTCGGTAATCAGCCCAACCAGGCGATCGCTCGGAAAACACAAAATTGCCTTGCCGTCCTTAACGGGAATCTGAAAAATGCGCTGACTGCGCTCTTCAGTGCGACTGATGACAGTCTCATAGAGTTGCTGCAGCAAGGGATTGTCGGGCTGAACCGTAAAGGTATGCTGTAGCCCACCTTCGAGCAGAACTGTGAGGGAGACCTCTGCGGGAAGCCCCGCTTGGGGCGCATCTGATGCCATGAAGTTAACCTTTTAGAAATTTGCTGTGCGTGCTATCGGGCCATGCGAGAGAGACTCGATCAAGGCGATCGCTCTTGCCATTGATTCCAGTTGTCATCTATATCAGCAGTTCTAATCGACGCCTGCTGTTGTGGAGCGCGGCTCGCCCCATAGCAGCAGGCTCCGACTACCACCAAACTTAGAAGATTTCTAGAAAAGGAGATCCCTGCTTTATCCAGCGACTGTAGCCGCCGTAGGATGGGCACTGCCCACCATTAGGGAGAAAGTTTCCCAGAAGCCACCATAGTGCCAATTGAATGACAACAGAGACTAGTGCAAAAAGTGGCGCATGCCCGTGAAGATCATAGCCAATCCTAGTTCGTTTGCCGCGTCAATTGAATCTTGATCGCGGAGGCTACCGCCAGGCTGGGCGATCGCCACAATCCCGGCTGCCGCCGCCTGGCGCACCGAATCATCAAAGGGGAAGAAGCCATCGCTGGCCAAAATTGCCCCCCGAGCCGCTTCTCCTGCCTGCGCCAGAGCCAGGTTGACCGACCCTACTCGGTTCATCTGCCCCGCCCCAATGCCCAAGGTGGTGCGATCGCCCGTGACCACAATTGCATTCGATTTAACGTGCTTACACACCTTCCAGGCAAAGGTCAACTCCCCGAGCTGATCAGCCGTTGGCTGCGTTTGGGTCGGCACCGTCCAGGTCGTAGGGTTAATCACCTCATCATCTGCCGTCTGCATCAACAGCCCCCCGGCGATGACCTTTATAGTGTGGGGCTCTCCCGACCGCATCGTCGGCAGCACCAGCACCCGCACCTTCGACTTAGCCTGAAGAAGGGCGGCGGCCTCTGGCTCACAGTCAGGCGCAACCACACATTCCAAAAAGGTTTGGGTTAGGGCGGTGGCCGTCTCTACATCAATCGGGCGGTTTAGCGCCACAATGCCGCCAAACGCCGACGTTGAATCGGCATTAAACGCGCGTTGATACGCCGTTGCGAGGCGATCGCCCAACGCCACCCCGCAAGGATTCGTATGCTTGACCACCACCGCTGCGGGCTCTGCCTCAAATTCTGCAATGATCCGCCGCGCTGCTTCCAAATCCACTAAATTGTTATAGCTCAAGTCTTTGCCCTGCAGCTTGGTCGCCCCCGTCCACCCCGTCGCCGCTGCTCCAGTTTGATACCAAGCCGCGAGCTGATGAGGGTTTTCGCCATAGCGCAGCGTTTGGATCTGCGTACCCGTCAGCGTGACAGCAGCGGGCATGGTGATGGAATCAGGGCTCACCGCAGCCGGCTCAGCCAAGTAAGCGGCGATCGCCCGGTCATAGGCCGCCGTATGCTGAAACCCCTGCAACGCCGCTGCTTGCCGAAACGGCAGCGACACATCCCCCCCGCTGGTTCGCAGCTCCGTCACGTAATCGTCATACATGGCCGGATTGCACAACACCGTGACATGGGCAAAATTTTTGGCAGCGGCGCGCAACATCGCCGGGCCTCCAATATCAATTTGTTCGACGGCCTCTGGCAAGGTGACACCCGGCATCGCAATCGTTTGCTCAAACGGATAGAGATTAACGACGACCAAATCAATCGGCTGAATCTGACTGCCCTCTAAATCACTCACATCCTCAGGCACATCTCGCCGAGCCAAGATGCCACCATGAACTTTGGGATGCAGGGTTTTAACACGGCCTCCCAAAATTTCAGGCGATCCGGTGTAGTCTGCGACTTTCATCACTGGAATATCAGCCTGCTTGAGGGCTTGTGCCGTACCGCCACTGCTCACAATCTCAAACTGAAACTCATCGACCAGCGTGCGGGCAAACTCCACCAATCCAGTCTTGTCGGAAACGCTGAGTAGTGCCAAACGTGCCATAGTTTTTCCTTTCCGCGATTCCCTCAGTGCCACCCTAGAATACGGCAAAGCAATGCATCAAAACCTTCAAAAACTGTGGAATTTTGACAGCTTGCTTAACACCCGTCAACCGTATCTTTCACCTGCAGCCAGTTCACCCCATCCGCCACTCAAAAAATTAGGCCAGACCTACAGTTAAGACAGGCACTCACCTAAAATAAGTAGCGTCTAAACGAGCGAGGCGCCAGTTTGTCCCTTTCTGCAATTTCTATTCCACCCAGTTCGGGGCGATCGCCCCAAAGCCTGCTGGTCATGCTGCATGGCTGGGGTGCCAACGCCCAAGATGTCGCAGCCCTCTCAACCTTTTTGCACCTGCCCGACACCCAACTGCTATGCCCCAATGCCCCCTTTCCCCATGGCTATTCTGCCCAGGGGCGCGCCTGGTATGACCTGCCCGCCACCTATCAATTTGGGCAGCGTCCGGGTAGCACAATTCAGGCTCAACTCCACCAGAGCCGCACCCAGCTTCGCGACTGGCTGCACACGCTGCCGAGCCAAACAGGCGTGCCGCTAAATCACACCATCCTGGCCGGGTTCTCCCAGGGCGGAGCCATGACGTTAGATGTAGGACTCTCCCTGCCGCTGGCCGGGTTGATGGTGCTCAGCGGCTATCTTCATCCGCACTCTGAGGAGCCCGCCCCCGATCTGACCCAGCGCCCCGTCTTGCTGGTGCATGGGCTGCAAGATTCAGTCGTGCCGCTGGCAGCAGCGCACGCTTGTCGAGCAACACTGACTCAATTAGGGCTGCCAGTTCACTACCACGAGCTCACAATGGGGCACGAAATTACGCCCCAGGTACTTGACATCATGCAAAACTTTACAGAGAAATTAGACCATTCCACCGGGAATACCCTTTAGGATGGAAAGAAGGAGCTTGCACCTACAAGTTCTAAGCTGGTACGATGAGCGATGCCTTAGTTCAGGGTGCAATCAAAGGATAATTGCAGCTTTGATAGGTATTGTGAATTAAGGGCTGGAATTGCAGTCAATTGCTCACCAGATTATCAGTAGTAGTTTGCCAAGGGGAGGGCAGCGATATGCAGACAGTATGCTTTTCAGAACAAGACATTGCCAAAATGTCGCTACAGGATGTGGAACAGTTGGCAGATCGGCTGGAACGTGATGAATATGCCACTGCATTCGATAGCTTACAGGACTGGCACCTGCTGAGGGCGATCGCCTTTCAGCGGCCAGAACTCGCAGAACCCTACTACTACCTCCTAGATTTAGAAGCCTACGATGAGTCTTGATGGCGATTTGTTGGGGTGCTCAGCCTCTCCAACAATGGTTCAAAACTACTAGGCCGCGCACGAAGTGCAGCAATCCTTACGGGGTGAGGTTGTTTATAACAACCTCACCCCGTTTTTCATTGCGTGCTTAGCTGCATGTGCGTTAAGCGCTGTAGAAGCGACCCATTGATGCCAAATTTTTGGCGCAGCGTTATCGCTCTATCGCCCTAATCATTAGACTGCTGCGCCGCCTCTGCTCGAGCCTGCAGGCGAAGCAAAATCTCAGCATGTTTTTCACGAGTAATGGGATAAAAATAGGCCAGGATCACACCAATGATCAGCACTACAGCAGGCACTGGCCCCACCATCAGTCGAATCATAAACAGAGCTGAATCTGGCTGTACGGGAGCAGCTTGGCCTGCTGTTGTTTTTAAAAAGCCTGATACCTCCAGCGCCTGCCCTACCAAAAATAGCCCCAGCGCTAGCGCTACTTTCTGCAGCAGCACCATAAAGCCATAGAACACACCTTCTCGCCGCTGCCCTGTTTCCAATTCATCTAACTCAATCACATCTGGGATCATCGACCAGGGAATAAGATAAGCGGTCGAGACTCCAAAGCCCGCTAGCACCGCCATGGCATACATAAACCCGATCTGCCCCGGCTGCACCATAAATAGACCAATTTGGGCAATAATCCAAAGGCTCATACCCATACAATAGACGGCTTTTTTGCCAATGCGGGCACAAATGCGACTCCAGACAAACAGCATCACCAGCCCCGTCACCTGCACCGCAATGACAGTCAAGGTGAAGTCTTGGTCGGTTAGGCCCATCCAGTTTTTAACAAAATACGGGATGACCGAGACAGTGTTTTGCACGGCCAGCCAAGAGCAAAGATAGATGCCCATGACAAATAAAAACGGCCGATTAGAAAAGACAATTTTGAGCTGTTGAAAATAAGGCAGAGACGGCACCAAAGGCACAGAGAGGCGATCGCGCTCCAATTGCACCACCCGCCGCCGCACCCCCAGCACACACCAGTACACCGGCAGCACTCCCACTACCGCGCAGATTCCTCCAATCCATAGGTACTGCTGCAGGGGATCACCCGGCACCACCGAAAATATGACCAACGCCAACGCCAGTGAGAGAATGCTGCCGCCAATCGAAAAGGCAAATCGAAAGCTATTGAGGGTCGTGCGTTCATCGTAATCGCGGGTGAGCTCAGGCGTGAGGGCTGTGTAAGGCAGGTTCACCATGGTGTAGCACACCTGAAACATAATTCCCACGACGACGTAATACCAAAACAGACTCCACTGATTGACGCTGGGGTTGTCGCTAAAACGAGGCACAATCCACTGCAAAAAGAAGGTAATGCCAAACGGCACCGCCGCCCAGATCATCCAGGGTAGCCGCCGCCCCAATTTGTTTTTGGTGCGATCGCTCAATAGCCCAATCATCGGATCATTAAAGGCATCCCAGATTTTGCCAATCAGCAAAATACTGCCCGCCAGGCCTGGATCAATCCCCGCCACATTGGTGAAAAAGATCAGCAAAAACACCACCATGATGTTTGCAGTCACCGCTGTGCCCAAATCTCCTGCACCAAACGCCAGCTTGGTTGAAAGACTTAGCTTGTCTGATGTGATATTGGAGGGTATTGCAGAATTGGAAGCCATAATTGCCCACAAACCGAAAAAATAAGGGTGCGTTTAATGCAGTAGATCAAGGTTGACGCCTTACCTGCGGCGATCCAGGAGCTTTGTATAGTTTGGCGCGATCGCTGCACCGAACTATCCAACTGCGTCAGGTCTGATCATGCGTCTGTAGACCTTCAAAAATTTTGGCTCTACAGAAATGAGTTCTACAGTTGTATCATTTTCATCATCCAATTACGGATAAGACTGCGGTATCGCGTCAATCCGAGTTGATGGGTGACAGCCCCACCTCACGCCGCTCATAGACTGTATCGAACCTGAACTCGTCATATCTATTCATCTACCCCTCGCGTCCCCTTCAAAATGCCAGCTATGTCAGATTTATATGTGTCCTGGGATGACTACCACCAGACGATTGAAACCCTTGCCGTCAAGATTTATCAATCGCAATGGGAATTTAACCAAATTGTATGCCTTGCCAAGGGAGGGTTGCGCGTGGGCGATGTGCTCGCCCGCATTTTTGATGTCCCGCTAGCGGTTCTTTCAACCGCGTCCTACGGCGGTAGCGGGAATCGCACCCGAGGCTCGATCGTGTTTTCTCAAGATCTGTCAAAAACTACGCTGAACTTAGGCAGCCATGTGCTGTTAGTGGATGATCTGGTGGATTCTGGTGTGACGCTAGAGCGCGCCACACCCTGGCTAATGCAGAAGTACGGCTTTTATGTTGATGAAGTGCGGACAGCGGTGCTCTGGTATAAAGCCTGCTCTATCGTTAAGCCAGACTATTTTGTCGATTATTTAGCTGATAATCCCTGGATTCATCAACCGTTTGAGAAGTATGAAGACATGACCATTGAGCAACTGGTAGAGGCCGCAGAAAAACAGCCCACGTCTACACCGTGACAAATTTTTCTCTCAACCCATCGAGACCTGGCAAAATAGCGTCTGACACGCCAGTTCCAGATCCAGCGACGCCAGATCCGGCGATGCCCAGCAAAACACTGCTGATCACGGGCATAAGTGGGTTGCTGGGATGGAATCTCGCCCACCTAGCTCGGGATACCTGGCAGGTGGTCGGCATCTATTGGGCGCATCCGGTGCAGGTTAGCCAAACGACTGCATTTCGTCTCGATCTTACCGATGCAGCCGCCCTGCGGCATGTGATGGAATCCATCAAGCCCGATGCGGTGATGCATCTGGCAGCGCTCTCAAAACCCAATCTCTGTGAAACAGAACCAGACCTATCCCACAAGATTAACGTCGTTGCGACCGAGCATCTGGCAACGCTATGTGCAGAGGCCAAGATTCCCTTTGTGTTTACGTCGAGCGATATGGTGTTTGACGGCAAGCAGGCGCCTTATCGCGAGCAGGATTTGGTCACTCCGGTAAACCGCTATGGCGAGCACAAGGCAGAGGCCGAGCGTCGAGTTTTGGTGCGGCACCCTGAAGCGACAGTGTGCCGGATGCCGCTGATGTATGGGCGATCGCCCGCCGAGCCTAATTTTTTGCAGCAGTTTGTGCGCACCCTGCACCGAGGAGAGCCGCTGCGGCTGTTTGTCGATGAGTTTCGCACCCCAGTGAGTGGGCAGGATGGAGCCGCAGGGCTGTTGCAAGCGCTAGAGTCGGCAACCACCGGACTGCTGCATCTGGGCGGGCAAGAGCGGCTGTCGCGCTATGACTTTGGGGTAATTATGGCGCAGGTACTGTCGCTACCGCTAGAGCAGCTACACCCCTGCCATCAGACAGATGTGCCCATGGCAGCCGCGCGGCCGTCGGATGTGTCACTGACGAGCGATCGCGCCCGTACCCTCGGGTATCATCCTCGCGTAGTCGCGGCAGCGTTGGCAGAGATGCGATCGCCCCAACTAATCGATTAGATCGCTCCCTTCATCCTCTCTCCCATGTCTGCGAATCAGCCTAAGGGTCAACCTTGCCGTCCAAGGCTTCGTAACGAAAGCAGTCTACCGTATGGTCATTCACCAACCCACACGCCTGCATCAGCGCATAGCAGATGGTTGGCCCCACAAACTTGCAGCCCCGGCGCTTTAAATCTCGGCTCATCTCGCGCGACTCTGCCGTTTCTGCAGGTAGGTCTGCCAATGTTTGCCAAGCGTTGATGATCGGTTTACCCTTTACAAACCGCCACAGATACGCATCCAGATTGCCCCATTCGCGGCGAATCTCAAGCACAGCCTGGGCATTCAGCACAGCCGCCTGGACCTTGAGTCGATTTCGCACAATACCAGGATTCGTCAGCAGCGTTGCAATTTTGGCATCGTCATAGCGAGCGACCCGCCCCACATCAAACCCATCAAACGCCTCGCGATAGCCCTCCCGCTTTTTGAGGATAGTAGACCAGCTCAATCCCGCTTGGGCACCCTCCAAAATTAAAAACTCGAACAATCGCTGATCGTCGTGCTGGGGCACCCCCCATTCGTGATCATGGTAGGCCAGCTCTAGCGGTTCATCGTGGGCCCAAGCGCAGCGGGTAAGAAGCATAGGAGCAAGGGTTCGGAAGGGTAGGGAGTGGAGATTAGGCCGGGCGTAATGTCCGAGGAGGTGTGAGCGGTGCGGTTGAGAGGTGAGCACCTGTAACCGCCTTCTGTGTAGCGCTCAACGCTGGTTTGAATGTTTACTGTTGCAAATTCCAGGCTGAGCAGGAGGGTCACAATGGCGGACTTAATCCATCCATCCGTTGCAATAACCGAGATAGGATGTGAAGAATTGCATCACAGATTGAACAAGCGTACTATTAATGTGCCATCGGATCAAGCATGGGCTTAGGCGACTTCTAGAAAATAGTTTCCTAAATGGTGGGCAGTGCTACAGCGGCTACAGTCGCTGGATTAGAGCTGGTATCCTCTTTCATAGAAATCTCCTTGTCCTAAATTGATGTCTAATAATCCCCAACGCGGGCTCAATCCCTCAATCCCAAAAACCAATTACGTGTGTCGATGACACGGGGATGGATAACGTGACGGTGTTCAAGCAGATAGTGGAGCGTATAGTCACAGTTCATCCAGACAGCGGTGAATAGATTCTCAGTGCTCACCTGTCGCAGGTGGTTTAGCTCATCGGTGTCGCCCCGCCCCGGCTCTAGCGAATCAGCCAAAAAGACGACGCAACTTAGAGGACTCATGCCAGGAAACCCCAGGGTATGGTGGGCGATCGCCCCCAAAATTTCTTGATCGGTCACACCAAACTCCTGTTGGGCCACGATGGCGCTGACCTCGGCATGCAGCAGATGGGGATTATGAGCCATCACCGGATCGATGAGGAGGTCGTGCGATCGCGCTAGGTCTAGCAACTGCTGAGGCTTAAAGTTTTTGGCCAAGTCGTGCATGATTCCAGCTTGGGCAGCGCGCGCTGCATCTAGCCCATGTTGCAGGGCAAGCTGGGTTGCCATCTCTTCTACTCTCAGAATGTGGCTGAGGCGCGAGGCTGGCACCTGCTGCTGCAACCACTGCACCACCTGCGTTCGCAACGGCTGATTCACACTGATCATCCCATTCTCCTGTGTTGTGTAGGGCCCTGGTTTGGCTAACTCCATCCTAAAGGGAGGCCGAGAGCGATCAGCCACCTACGGGTATCCACGCCAGTTCCCTTGCCGAACTCACATTGCATCTGTTTCCCGGATAGCGGTTGGAACTTGCAGGATACAAAAAAGTCGTTGAATATATTTGCGATTGCACATACACTTCGTAGTTGGTGATCCCAGCTCGACCTCCTGTGCTCCGGTTTCTGCGAGTGCTATCTGGTGTTTTCTATGACGAACAGGTTTATGACTGCGGGAGCAACAGTCGGGCTAACAAGCCTGATTTGGATAATGCAGCCCCAGGGGGCGATCGCCCATCCAGGCCATGCCAACCCCGATTTGGTGCATCTGCTGCAATCCCACCAGTCCCTCACACCTGGCCTGATGGTCGGGGGGCTAGGACTTGCGCTGGTGCTGGGCGCGGGGCATGCACTGACACCGGGGCATGGCAAAACCCTGGCCGCAGCCTACCTCATGGGTGAGCGGCAAACCCCCTGGCATGCCGTCGTGCTAGGACTCACCACCACCGTCACCCATACGCTGGCGGTGTTTTTGCTGGGGGCGATCGCCCTGCTGGCCGCACAATTGGGCTGGGCTGAGCGCATCTATCCTATCTTGAGCATGGTGAGTGGGCTGATGGTGCTAAGCGTCGGCACCTGGCTGCTTTCGCGCCACCTCCAGTCATTAGATCAGGCAGCTCATGAGCACGGGCATCATCACGGGGCTGATCCGTCTCATCATCATGAACCCAACCATGCCCATAAGCACGCCCATGAGCACGGGCATCCACATATGCACACGCATACTCATGCACCCCAAAGCCTGCTGGCACTGGGCATTGCTGGCGGACTGGTGCCCTGCCCTTCGGCACTGGTGCTGCTGCTCACAGCGATCGCCCTTCACCGCACCGCCTATGGCTTAGCGCTCGTGACTGCGTTTAGTCTGGGGCTAACGCTCGTGCTAGTGGGCGTGGGCATCAGCGTGGTGTATTCTCGTCGATGGTTTGACCAGATGCCGCCTCGCCCCGCCCTACGCTATCTACCCGTCGCCAGTGCCGTTGTGGTGATGGCGGTGGGTGCTATGCTCACGGCTCGGGCGATCGCCTAAACCTTGTCCCCTCAATCCCGTTCACTCAATCGCATCCACTCGTTCCTAACTACTCAATCGTGAGGTAACCATGAAACCCCTACTCGTCACCCTGACGCTCATCATCAGCCTAGTGCTGTTTCCGGCAAAAGCATGGGCACACGGCATGTGGGCCGACTTTCAGCTGAACGAGCAAATTCTAGAAATTACGACGGTGTTTACCAACGATGAAGTGATTGAACCGCTCGCAGTTCAGGTGTTTGCCCCCACCAATGCAGAGCAGCCCTGGCTCGAAACCAGCACCGACGAGAATGGGTTTTTTGCCTTTGAGCCCGATCCAACCTTAGAAGGCGAATGGACGATTTACATTGGCAGAGGCGACCACGGCGATATCTTGACAGTGCCCGTCAGCAATGACGGCATTGATGAATGGTTGATTAGCCAGGCTCCCTTTGATGCGCCCCACTGGTGGATGAAGCAGATGGCGATCGGGGGAGTTGCCTTTAGCAGTGGCCTAGGGTCGGTGGTGTGGAGCCGTCGCCGATGGAGCTAGGGGCTAT
>JBGTOF010000265.1:0-10233 GCA_041742695.1 Elainellales cyanobacterium
TCAAAATCATTGCCAGTCTGGATATTGCAGAGCGACGCATGCCTCAGGATGGTCGGATTCGCCGGATTTTTGATGGGCATAAAGTGGACTTCCGAGTCAGTACGCTGCCCAGCCGCTATGGCGAGAAGGTAGTGCTACGGATTCTGAACAACGATGTGACTCAACTCGGGCTCAATAAGCTGATTACCGATCCTGAGACGCTGAACATTGTGCAAGATGCGGTGTCTCGCCCCTATGGATTAATTTTGGTAACAGGGCCCACTGGGTCTGGTAAGACTACAACGCTCTATTCTGCTTTGGCAGAGCGCAACAGCCCGGGCGTTAATATCAGCACTGCAGAAGACCCAATTGAATATTCTTTGCCTGGCATTACCCAGGTGCAGGTGATTCGTGAGAAAGGGATGGATTTTGCTTCGATTCTGCGCGCATTTTTGCGGCAGGATCCGGATGTAATTCTGGTGGGTGAGACCCGAGACAAGGAAACGGCAAAGACGGCTATTGAGGCCGCCTTGACGGGGCACCTCGTGCTGACTACGCTGCATACCAATGATGCTGCTAGTGCGATCGCCCGTCTCGAAGAAATGGGCGTTGAGTCCTTCATGGTATCAAGCTCGCTAATTGCAGTACTGGCCCAGCGGCTGATGCGACGCGTGTGTCCCGATTGTCGCGTCGCCTACCAACCCTCACCAGAAGAGTTAGCACGCTATGGCCTATCGGCCACTCGAGAGTCAGGCATCAGCTTTTACAAGGCTACTACGCTCCATGCAGAAGAAATTCTACAAGCGCGCAGCAGTAATAGCATCTGCTCCACTTGCAATGGCGTCGGCTACACAGGGCGCTGCGGTGTTTACGAAGTGATGCGCGTGACCGAGCGCTTGCAAACGCTAATTACTGAAGGCGCGCCCACCGAGCGCATCAAAGAAGTGGCGGTAGAAGAAGGGATGAAGACGCTGCTAGCCTACAGCCTTGATCTCGTGCGCCAAGGTGTGACCACGCTGGAGGAAGTAGAGCGGGTTACCTTTACAGATACGGGACTAGAGGCAGAGCTCAAAGCCAAGCGCAAGAGTTCACTGACTTGTCGAAACTGCACCGCAGACCTAAAACAGGAGTGGTTAGACTGTCCCTATTGCACCACTCCCCGATTCCAGGATTAGATTCAATGCTGCTGCTGCCTTTTCGAAAAGAGGCCACAAGCCTAAGAGGCAGCAATGGAGGCTTGCCGACACGTGACTTTTGCCATCGCACCCTGACCTAAACGAGGAACGCTGACATGGAACTAATGATTGAAGATCTGATGGAGCAGTTGATTGAAATGGGAGGCTCCGACCTGCACTTGTCTGCTGGGTTGCCGCCCTACTTTCGGATCAACGGACGGCTAACTCCTATCGGCGACGAGCCGCTGACAGCAGACCAGTGCCAGCGCCTGATCTTCAGCATGTTAAACAACACCCAGCGCAAAAACTTGGAACAAAACTGGGAGCTGGACTGTTCCTACGGTGTCAAAGGGCTAGCTCGATTCCGGGTCAACGTATACAAAGATCGGGGAACCTACGCCGCCTGTTTACGAGCGCTCAGCTCCAAAATTCCCAGTTTTGATAAGTTAGGGCTGCCTGACGTAGTGCGTGAAATGGCAGAAAAACCTCGGGGGTTGATTCTGGTTACAGGCCCAACGGGGTCTGGGAAGACCACCACTCTGGCTGCCATGATTGACCTAATTAATCGGACTCGCGCTGAGCACATTCTTACCGTTGAAGATCCGATTGAATTTGTCTATGAGCCCATTAAAAGCCTGATCCACCAACGTCAGTTGGGAGAAGACACAAAAAGCTTTGCCAACGCTCTAAAAGCCTCCCTGCGAGAAGATCCCGACATTATCTTGGTGGGAGAAATGCGAGACTTGGAGACCATTCAGCTTGCTATTACTGCTGCAGAAACAGGTCACTTGGTCATGGGAACGTTGCACACTAGCTCCGCCTCGCAGACCGTAGACCGGATTGTGGATGTGTTCTCATCAGATAAGCAGCAGCAGGTGCGGGTTCAGCTATCTAACTCCCTCGTGGCGGTGTTTAGCCAAACCCTAGTAACCCGAAAAAATGTCAAGCCCGGCGAGTTTGGTCGGGTCATGGCGCAGGAGATTATGGTTGTAACTCCAGCGATCTCCAACCTAATTCGTGAGGGTAAAACTGCACAGATTTACTCTGCCATTCAAACCGGCGGTAAGCTAGGCATGGTAACGCTAGAAAAAGTGCTGGCAAATCTCTACCAGGCAGGCACTGTATCCTTTGAATCCGCCATGTCTAAGACCTCCCGGCCCGACGAACTGCAACGTTTGATTAGCGGAAGTGTTGGAGCACCTGGAGCCAAAGCAGCAATGCCTGCTCGCTAACCTTCAAAATGCCCCATGCCACCCTTGGTAATTCCTAGGGTGATATGGGTAGGTGCATCCCAGGGTTGTGCCCACTACAGAGAGGTTGATCCCTTATCTACACCCTGAATCCCCTTTTCAGAGGGGAAGAGAGGATTTGAAGAAGGCTATCTTGCAAACCAGGGATGGACTCGATGATCAAACGCGAGGTCAAAAGCCCTCTCTAGTTGTCATTATCGAGACAACCTATAAACCGCGCTCACAGAAACAGAGGAAGGCTGGCTCATTTTTGAACGAACTCATTATGATTGAGTGTTAGTGGTGATCTACGGTTGAAGACTCGAATTAACTGAGCAATGCTTGGGCAATGTTTGGTTTGTGGCAGTGCAATGGGAAGCAGGATGAGTAGAGTTAGCATTAGGACAGGGAGCCAAAGGTAAGCGTATGCCGACCTATGTTGTTAAAGCACGGGACTTGAAGGGCAACTCAGTGAAGCGCAAGGTCAGCGCTGACACTCCCGTTGAAGCCCGCACGACTCTGCGGGGTGAGGGGCTGTTTGTTCAAGAGTTGAAGGAAGACCGCAGCTTGCTTGACAAGCTGAAGGAAACTGACACTAAAGAAATCGGCAACCTGTTTGTTGGGGTAACCGTTAAGGATAAGGCCATTTTTTCACGGCAGTTTGCTGCGCTGGTCAATGCGGGAGTCGCGCTGGTGCGCGGCTTGGGCGTGTTGGCTGACCAGTGCCCCAACCCAAAATTGAAGAAGGCGTTGCAGGCAATTAGCGCGGATGTGCAGCAAGGCACAAACCTGTCGGATGCGATGCGGAAACATCCTCACTGTTTTGATGGGCTGTATACCAGCATGATTGAGGCAGGCGAGGTGGGAGGTGTGCTAGATGACGTGCTGAATCGACTCTCTAAGCTGCTAGAAGACATTGCCCGTCTGCAAAACCAAATTAAGTCAGCTATGGCTTATCCGGTAACGGTAGGGGCGATCGCCGTTCTCGTGTTCTTAGGCATGACCATTTTTTTGCTGCCGATTTTTGCGGGTATTTTTGATGAACTGGATGCGGAACTGCCTGCCTTTACCCAGTTCATGATGAATATCAGCGACTTTCTGCGCACACCTATCTACATGATCGGGTTTGCGATTGTCATTGTGCTCTTTGTGTTTGCGGTGCGCCAGTACTACAAGACCCCAAACGGTCGCTTTAATCTGGACAAATTGATGCTCAAGCTGCCCCTGTTTGGTGACTTGGTGCAGAAAAGCTCAACGGCTCGCTTCTGCCGTACCTTTGGGGCGCTGTCTCGCTCTGGGGTGCCGATTCTCACATCTCTGGAAATTGTGCGCGACACGGCAGGCAATGCCGTCATCGCACGAGCCGTGGATGAAGCTCGTCGAGAAGTGCAGTCTGGTGGCATGATTAGCCTCGCACTGCAGCGTGAGCAGGTCTTTCCGGTGATGGCCATCCAGATGATCAGCATTGGAGAAGAAACCGGCGAAATCGACCAGATGCTGATGAAGGTGGCCGATTTCTACGAGGATGAGGTGGAGCAGGCAGTCAAGGCGCTGACCAGTATCATGGAACCGATTATGATTGTGTTTTTGGGTGGCATGGTCGGGGCAATTCTTGTCGCGATGTATCTGCCTATGTTTGCCGTGATGGATAATATTCGCTAAATCTCATTCATCCTCGAAACGCTCTACAACCAGAAGACTCATTCACGAGTAATGCCTGTAGTTTTTGCAGGGTAACTCTTTCACGTTTAGTCCTGTTCAACGTTCACTCTCCTGATCTGGCCGTGCAGACTACTGACAGCGGACGACAGCGGAGAGCAGGCTAACGGGATCAGCGACTGGCCATTGAAAGCACCTTAGCAGGGCGTTTTTTTAGTCATGCCGCAAGACCCTTAAGTCTCCGCGCTCGCTACTGTACCTGTCCGCCTGTCCCTAATGTTGTTCATTTCAGAGTTTAGAGGCCGCTGGCCATGTCTGCCAGACTAGAGTCATGAGCATTAAACAAGCCCATTATGAAGAACTGCTAGCAGAGTTTAGCCATCACGCGGGGGCGATCGCCCTGCTCAAGCGCTATCGCCCCTATCTGGAGATGGTTCCGAGCATGCGCCGCCCTGACGACAGCGTCATTACCATTCCGCTGCCAGTGGTGCGGGTGCGAAAGTCAGCGTCCTATCAGGATGCGGGAGCAACAACGAACTCTGTAACTATTGAAACGGTTTCTTTTCCGTGCGACGTCGCTATTTTAATGTGCGACCCCGAGTGGAAGATCAAGACCGGGGTTGAATTGTTTGTCTTCATTCATCGCCCCCATGAAGATTTCTCAGATTTGCTGAGCCGCTGGCGGCGCACGCAGGTCTTACTGCATCAAGAGTATGAGTGGATCATGCCCCACCGACATCGACATCTTCTCAACGATGCGGCAGAGCAAACGCGCCCGTTTTTTGTGTTATTTCCTGAGACGCCTCAGCGCATCCAGAAAGGGCTGTCGGGCGCTGATTTACCCTACGTGGTGCAATTTGTGGACGTAGAAGAAGATGCAGAGTCCGAGAGTTCTCTCGATGCTGCGCTCCCCTCACATCCAGATAGTGCTTCGGGAGACCCAGGTTAACGTTAGTCTGTCAAGACCTTATTACTCTAGTTTGCTATTTGTGCTGAGTCAAAACGGGGAACTAAATCTCTTCAGCAATCTCGCTGTTCGGACGTAGATTGCGGGGATCGAGCGCGTCGCGCAGGCCATCTCCTAGTAGATTAAAGGACAGCACCGTCAGCACAATCAAAATTGCAGGCGACCACACTAGCCAGGGTTGTAGCGTCAGGATAGATGCGTTGGTTGCCAAAGACAGCATATTACCCCAAGAGGGGTCAGGCTGCTGAATGCCCAACCCAATCAGGCTCAACACGGCTTCTGCCAGAATAAAGCCGGGAACCGAAAGCGTAGCGGAAATAATGACATACGACGCGGTTTGGGGTAGCACATGTCGCAGGATAATGTAAAGCGATCGCCCGCCCATGGCTCGCGCTGCCTGGACATATTCTCGCTCTCGTAGCGACAGCACCTCTCCTCGAATGACGCGGGCAATCCCAGCCCAGCCCACGAAAGAAGTGATCAGCACAATCAGCAGAAACCGCTGGGTGCTGGTGAGCTCAGTAGGTAGAACCGCCGCTAGCGCCACGAGCAGATAGATGCTGGGGATCGTCATCAGCACTTCGACTAGGCGCATTAGTATTGCATCGGTCATGCCGCCGAAATAGCCCGAAATGCCCCCCACCAAAAGCCCCAGCGGAAAGGAGATGAGGATGCCAACCAGCCCAACGCTGAGGCTGATGCGCCCGCCATGCACTAGACGACTGAACTGATCTCGCGCTTGCTCGTCGGTGCCGAGTAAGTTTAATCGGCCTTCGCCAACGGCTCCAAACAAATGGTGATCGCCCGCAATGCCGGGAAATACTGTGACTTCCTGAAACTGGGGATCGCTAAATGAGGCCCGTGTCGGCAGCGGTAAGCTCAGTCGAAATAGACGATACTGATCCCCGCGTACAAACAGGCGAATCGGCGATGGCTGGCTAAAATCAACATTGATGGGGCGATCGCCTGTGTCTAAATCAACCGCGCCTTGGGTCGTAGGATACACATGGGGGCCGAGGAACTGGCCTTGGGGCGATCGCCAATAAATTTGCGTCGGCGGCAGCAGTGACCCATCGGGCTGCGAGGCGTAGGGGCTGTAGGGAGCCACAACATCGGCTAACAGCACCATCAGGTAAAACACCAGCAACAGCATGGCACCAAACTTGGCTGGCCCATTCCGTTTTAGCTTTTGCCACCAGTCCATCGCTTACCTGCCTTTGTAAAAAAAACGGTGCGTCAACGTAAACCCTGATTAGGAGTGCTCATCAACCCACTGCTCAGGAGCATCACCCAGAACAGGGTTCGTGTGAGATCTCAGTCCCTGGAGCCGCCACTGACGCGCTATGGCTTAACAGCCAGTTTGCCATGGTGGCACGGCGTGTTAGCCGGGGCACCAGTTCCCCTACTTTATAGCCTGCAAACCCTAAGGATTGTTTTAGAAGCTGCTTGTGCTCGGAAGGGATGGCACGCGTCAGCTTGACAGTAGCGGGGCGGCTCTCGATAAAGTTAGGCGGTTCAGGATAGGTGTCGCGCCAGTCAGCCGCCACGGCAGCGGTATCCCACTGCTCTGTTTGGGGATCATAGCGATAGCCAAGGCTTTGCCATACCAAACGGTTAACGGTATCGTCCGTTAATTCATCTCTTAGGATGGCCCAAATGGTGTCGTGATTCAACGGGGGTAGCTCAGCCATAGCCGTCATGTATCTGAGTGTTCCTCCTGCCCTAGAGGGGGGAGCAGGCGTGCTACTCTGTTATACCGTGAATTTAATCAGTGGCTTGAGTTGTCTCAATTCTGATAGTTTTGTGCGGGTTGTCGAGGGGCAGGCGGGCGCATGGGGCGAGAGCAGTTGTTATAACAGAATTACAGACTTTGATTGCAGAAATTGCAGACTTTATCGCATCGGTTGAGCGCCTTAACTCCAGCAGTGGCGTTAATCCTGCTCATCGCAGGCGTTTTGCAATATCCAAATCCTCATAAGTCTCATAATCTATTCATTCACGGTTAATCAGCACGTTAAGCGCAGCAACTGGCTTTGCTGCGCTTTTAGAGTTTTAGGGTCGTCAGCACGATGCCGCGTCCGGTTTAGGTAAGAGCCTTCTTCAGTTCGATATGATGGCAGTTTACAGGTCACTTCTAACGAAGTGGGAACAGCATGGCAAAAGGGGATGAACAACCCGCCCAGTGGCAACAAGGCGCGGTGATGGAGGTGGCGATCGCCAGTTTTAACCACAATGGCGATGGGGTGGGGCGCTGGGAAGACCGAGTCGTGTTTGTGCCCGGTGCGGTTGTGGGCGATCGCCTGCGCGTGCGGTTAATGCGGGTCAAGCCCAGCTATGCTCACGCCCGCTTGTTAGACATTGTGCAGCCCTCGCCCCATCGAATTCGCCCCCGCTGCATTGTGGCAGACAAATGTGGGGGCTGTCAGTGGCAGCAGGTGAGCTACCAAACTCAGCTCAATGCCAAGAACGAGCAACTTCAGCAGGATTTGGTGCGGATCGGCGGCTGGGACGTGCCGCCGGTTGATCCCATCCTAGGGGCCGTCAATCCTCTAAGCTATCGGAATAAAGCCACCTATCCCTTAGGGCGATCGCCCCAGGGACAAGTGCAGGCAGGTTATTTTCAGCAAGGCAGCCACCACCTCATCAACCTGAATCAGTGCCCTATCCAAGATGAGCGGCTGAATCCTCTACTGGCCGACATTAAGCAAGACATTCAGCAACGGGGCTGGAGCATTTATAACGAGCAGCGGCACCGGGGCAAGCTGCGGCATCTGGGCTTGCGCATTGGGCGGCGCACTGGGGAACTGTTGGTTACACTAGTTTCTACCAGTGAGGGTTTACCCGAACTAGAAGACCAAGTGGCGGAGTGGATGAGTCGCTATCCCAATTTGGTAGGCGTGGTGCTCAATCTCAATCCGGCGCGCACAAACGCTATTTTTGGAGAGGAATCGCGGGCGATCGCCGGACGAGATTATTTAGAAGAGCTCTTCGCCGGGCTCACCTTCCGCATCCATTCCACTACCTTTTTCCAGGTTAATACAGAGCAGGCCGAAGCCTTACTCGGGGTGATGCAAGAGGTGCTGCGGCTTACCCCAGACCAAATCTTGCTCGATGCCTATAGCGGCATTGGCACGCTCACGTTGCCCCTGGCCCGCCAAGTGAAGCGGGCGATCGCCCTCGAAGTGCAGCCCCAGGCAACGGCCCAAGCGCAGATCAATGCTGAGATCAACGGCATTCACAATGTGGACTTTCATACGGGTGCAGTCGAAACAGTGCTGCCCGCCCTAGCCCAACACTCTGATTTTGAACCGCCGGATGTTGTGCTGCTTGATCCCCCTCGTAAAGGCTGTGACCCTGCCGTGCTCGAAGCGCTGCTGCGGCTCAATCCCGCCCGCATTGCCTACATGAGCTGCAATTCTTCTACCCTCGCGCGAGATCTAAAGCTGCTGTGCGCGGCAGGCACCTATCGGCTAACCCGAGTGCAGCCTGCCGATTTCTTTCCACAAACTACGCATGTAGAAAGCGTTGCCTTTCTCAGCCGGGTAGAGGGTGAGCAAGACATCGCATAGGCGGGAAGAACGGGTTCTAGCAATCCTGATTCTGCGCAATAGCGCAATGCTTATGGAGTGGATGGATGGATGAGTCGCGGCTATTTTAGAGGCGCAGTGTGGGAGGGCGATCGCCCTACATCCGTAGGCGAAATAGCAAAAACTGCGTACTCTGCTCTGGCCGGAAGTTGTCGTCGCTCACCAACAATAGGCTTTGACTGCCATCCGGCAACCGGGCACCCAGGGTCATGCCTTCCAGGTTTTCGAGACGAATGCCTTGCTCTACCAAGTCAGACAGCGCAAACGCCAACTGCTTACGCACAGGCTGAATGGTACTGATATCGCCAATCAACCGGGGAATGCTAGAAATATCAGTCGCGTCGGCAATCACAAACTGAAAGAGTGTGGCGCTAAAGCCAAATAGCCCATAGGCCCGCTCTAGGCTGAGAAAATGCCCCGCCTGATTCAAGACCAAAATTTCCGTCAGGCCATTGCCAACGGCGAGATCTGGTGCAGGGTCAAGGTCATAGCGATGCTCAGCCAACAGGGTAGAGCGATCGTCTGCCACTAGGTAATGCTGCAGCCGTAGGGGCGTCGGCACCTTGCCGTCTGCATCCGCGCTGGGCAAATCTTGCTGGAGCGGAGCTTCTGTTGCCGCAAATACTCGGAACGGTTCCACATAGCCATCGCCGTCGCCGTTGCCGACGGTTGAGCCGCTCGAAAGCAGCGTTAGAGACTCAAACCCGAGGTTGTCTCCTACACCAGAGGTCTGCTCATCAATGGTTTGGGGCACTAAGCGCTGGGGAATAGGCAATCGGCGCTGGCGCTGCCCTGTCGCCCGAGTAAATTCATCAATCGCAGGCGGAATGGACTGGCTGGCGCTGCCTTCGGTTGCAATATAGAGCGTTTGGCGCGGGGTGATCGCAATGCCTTCGGGATCAAGGCTGCCGTTGGTGAATTCTTGATTGGCTTCATCGGTGAGGCGCGTTACACCCTCGATAACCACATCGGCGATGTGGGGCGCAGCGTCTTCAGATCCGAGATCAATTCTCAGCGTATAGAAGCGAGCTGCGGCGCGGGAACTGTCATCTGACAAGGCATAGTAGCGATCGCGCGCCCGATCATAGGCGATCGCCGACAATCCTCCTACGGGTGTACCGTCTACCGTCTGGGGCGGCAGCGTATACTCTCCCAAAAACTCTAGGCTCATCGGCGCAAATAGCCGATCTTCGGCACTTACGGGCGTGCAGCTCGACAGAGAGAGCAGGCCAATCAGGGCGATCGCCACCCACAACACAGAACGAAGCATTAGCAGAGCCAGGCAGAGGACTCTTTTATAGTAAAGGGTGGGTGAGGAAGCCGTTTGCGAGGGGGGCTTGGGACGGCAGCAACGCGGCATTCCTAAAGATGCAGTCAGAATCTGAGTTCAAATTCAATTGAAATTACAACCCAACTCAAGCTCCCTCTCTGGCCTTGCGCCTACCTATCTATCCCTCCATCGTCCACAGGCGGAAGTCGAGCAGGCTGCTGTCTTGCTGGGCAGCGGCTTTAGCTAAATCTTCGCGCCAAAGGAGTTCGAGCCGCGAGGCGGGCATGGTGAGATAGAGCACATCGCCAGCTACCAATTCTTTGTCCAGTAGCTCCCAACCGTGGACAGCACGGTATTTTGTTTCTAA
>JBGTOF010000268.1:0-1868 GCA_041742695.1 Elainellales cyanobacterium
GGTTAACAACAGGGACAAAGCCTGAAACAGAGTTGGTAGAGCGTTTTGGCGCAGCTTGTGACTATTATTCGATGTTGCGCCGTCCTGATGTTGCCATTCTAGGGGAACCAATAATGCGCTAGCTGACTTTGTGCTGATTAGTTCGTAATACTTAATATTGCCTCAGCATGACTAATTTTTGGTCATAGGAATTCACCCCTGTCGCTACTGTTGAGCGATAGGGGTGGAATAGAGTGGAATAGAGATGCGGGATCAGCATCCAGCCGCTAATCCCGCATTAGCCTCTCTTTATTCATTGAGGATGTTTCCAAGGTCGCCTAGCTCATTGCCATCCATTGTTACCCCCTGCTCAATATCCACAGATGCTGGTGCGGGGGCTTGGGGTGCGATCACCCCTCCTCCTCTAACCGCCGCCACTAATTCCTCCAAGATTGACTCCAGGCGAGCAGTGCTGCTCAACGGAGTTGGAGCAACGCCATTGGGTGTGACGGGATTGGCAATGTGGTAGCGATCGCACAAATCAGCAATCTGCTCCACCAATCGCTCCACACAATGCCGCGCCACTTCCTGAATCTCCGAGACCGATAGCTCGCCGTGGAACTCCTCTGCCAGGGGGCGATAGAACGCCATCATGGCATCCATCCCCTGCTGTCGGCCCTGACGCCCGGTGAAATGCGGATTGTTCAACAGGTAATTCAGCACCACCGCCGTCGCTGCCGGAAACTGAGCGTTGTAGATGAACTTGACCCGATCTGAACGGGGGTGACCGGCTTGACTCATGACGCCCCCCGCATCCGATTAGCATCGCCAAGCAGCGCCTGGAATAGACCAAAGCCATCGGTCATCCGCATCGGCAGCGAGGGTAGTTCCACCGCTTCTGGCAGTTGAGCTCTGACCAGTTGAGACAACGCCTCCTGGTGCTCCCAGGCGAAAGACAGACGAGGCGCAAACCCGCGCTCCTCGAAAAACTGCTGCAACGGTTCCCGCATCAGATAAGCGGCCCCGCCTGCCAGCACCACATCGCCCTTTCCCGTCGCCAAACTTGGCAGCAGATGATCAGTAAAGTGGGATTCCAAACTGGCCAAGTATGCCGCCTTAACCTGGGTGAGCGCCGCCGAAAAATCGACCGCCGTTCCCTTGGCTACCGAATACTGCTGGGCCTGCCTCGTCTCTAGCGCCCTCAGCAGCACGTCGTATTCCGTGACCGAAACCCCAGCTGCATTAGCTGCCTTCTCACCCGACTCCCAGAAGCCCGGAAACTTAGAGGTCGATTTAGCCGAGTTCAGCGTCCCCGTTTCAAAAGCCAGTTGGGTGCCGTTGCGGTGGCCCAGCATCTCAATCCAGGTCGTGCGGTGGGCAATGGATGCCCCGGCCTGCTGAAGCTGAGCTTTGCGCTGAACGTAGATACCGTATCCCTCAGGCCGAAAGCTAAGCGTCAGATTGACCCGGTACTCCACCTCATCTTGAAACCAGAAGCCTTGAGCCAAGGTCGTTAATCGAGACGCAATCTGCTGCCGGGTGGCCAATTCATTGATGGGCAGCAGCACCCAGACCACCGCATCAAAGCGAGCTGGAAGGCTTTCGGTTTTGGCGATCGCCCCCAGTGCCCCCACAATTCGTTCGGGAGCCTTGAGGCTTTTATCCTCCTTGAAGCTGTTGTAGTCCAGAAACCGTTGGGCCGCTTTGCCCACAAACGTCAACACTTCACCATTGCGGTACCAAGCATTATCTTGCGGACGGCCCCCAGGGCTGATCGATTCGACCCCAGCGGCTTCGCGTTGGGCTACTTCCGCCTCCATCCAAAGGGCATGGGTCTGACCGTGGAGCAGCTTGTAGAAGAACTTGCCGCCCGACTTACCTAAGTCACA
>JBGTOF010000276.1:0-6589 GCA_041742695.1 Elainellales cyanobacterium
GACGGTTGCGATCGTCAACCGCAGTGCCAAAATTCTCAAGGGCGACATCAACGACGGCCTGCGCGATACCGTGCAGCAATCGCTTCAAGAGCGTCTCGTGCCGGTGCAGTTGATCACGGGTTCAGCCTCCCAGGTGGAGCCTGATCGCCTGACCTACGAGCACGACGACCAGGTGCACACCCTGCCCACCCACACCATCGTCTGGACGACGGGCAACCGGGTGAACCCGGTGATTGCCGACCTGCCCCTGCCCGACGAGCGCAAAGACAAGGCCGGTCGCCTGCGGGTGCTGCCGACCCTACAGGTGCCGGGCTACCCCAATGTGTTTGCCGGGGGCGACTGCACGGTGCTAGACGACCCCCAACCCGCCACCGCCCAGGTGGCCTATCAGCAGGGCGAGGCGATCGCCACCAACCTCAATGCGATCGCCCAGCACCAGCCGCCCGAACCGGCCCAAGTTTCCCTGCGCGGCACCCTGATCAAGCTGGGTCTGGCCGAGGGGGCCGCCAACCTGTTTGACCGCATCTTAATTACCGGGCGCAGCGGTCACCTGATCCGCCACGGCGCCTATCTGAGCCTGCTGCCCAACCCGGTACACAACTTCAACACCACCCTGAGCTGGCTCACCGATGAGCTGTTTCAGCGCCATACTCTGCCGCCTCCGGTACCCGAACCCAGCCTGCGATCGGGGCTACCCCGCTGGGCGGCTGGCAGTGCGCTAGGACTGGCGGTGGCAGTGGGTGGAGGGTTGATGTGGCGGGCGATCGCCCCGGCCCAGTTTGAGCGCCTCTGGCGACCCACGGGCATTCCAGCGCTAATTGATCGGGTGGACGAGCAAGAGTCGTAAATTGAAAAATATGCGGATCTTTGCGACCCACCTACTTCATATAGGGAATTAGGGTTAGCTTCGGTGCGTCACGCATGGCGATGACAAACCTACGAATAATTGTGATTAGGAACGCGCAAAAAAATAAGGTACCCATTGCCATCTTTCCTATTGGTGCATTGCTACGCGTAGGCAACGCCGCGCCTTGGCGCTATGCACCCTACGGTGATCACGTTTCCGGTACTTTATTTAGACGCACGTCCCTTACCTACCTAGGAGCAGTTCGATAAATTGTTAAGCCATTTGCCACGTCATCTCCTGACCTGCCCCTAACGGCACCAGCCCAGATTCAGGAAATGGCACTTCATCAGGAACACGCCAGGTCGCTTTCGTCAGCGTAATCTGGTCAGAATTGCGGGGGAGTTGATAAAAATCTGGCCCATAAAAGCTCGCAAAAGCCTCAAGTTTATCCAGTGCATCAGCGCTCTCAAACGCTGCTGCGTACAACTCCATGGCGTGCAGAGCCGAAAAACAACCCGCACAGCCACAGGAACTTTCTTTGCCATTGCGGGGATGGGGGGCGCTATCGGTACCCAGAAAAAACTTAGGACTGCCGGATGTTGCTGCTTGCAAAATAGCATGGCGATGCTGCTCACGTTTCAAAATTGGCAGGCAATAAAAATGGGGACTAATGCCGCCTTTGAATAGACTATTGCGGTTGAATAACAAATGTTGGGGCGTGATCGTGGCCGCGACATTGTCGGCAGACAGAACAAACTGCACCGCATCTGAGGTAGTAATATGTTCCAGCACCACGCGCAGATTCGGAAATCGCTGCTTGAGGGGAATTAAGTGTTGCTCGATAAACACTTGCTCGCGATCATACACATCCACATCTTGATCGGTCACTTCCCCGTGCAGTAACAACGGCATGGCAACCTGCTGCATCGCTTCAAAAACGCGATCGCACTTCCGAATGTCGGTAACGCCAGATTCTGAATTGGTCGTTGCCCCAGCTGGATAGTACTTGACCGCTTTGACAAACTGGGATTCTTTGGCCGCAATGATCTCGTCGGGGCTGGTGTTGTCGGTCAGGTAAAGCGTCATCAGCGGCTCAAACGGCTGGCCCGCTGGGATGGCTGCGAGAATGCGATCGCGATAGGCCGCCGCATCAGCCACCGTGCGGACTGGAGGCTTTAAGTTTGGCATGATGATGGCACGGGCAAATTGGCGCACTGTATAAGGCAGAACCGCTTTGAGTGCTGCGCCGTCGCGGAGATGCAGATGCCAGTCGTCGGGTCTGGTAATCGTAAGCTTTTGCATCCTTGCATTATAAAACTGACTTTGCGATCGCAGATCTGATTATCTTTGGGTGCATCCCACTTTTGCCGGTGCCTACGTCATTCCCACGCAAGTGGGAATCCATTCGGGAGCAAGATGCCTGCTGTGGATTCCCGTCTGCACGGGAATGACGGACACCTGAGAATTGGGCCGCATTTTCTCATCTGGTTCTTAGATCTGCCTCAGGATGAAGCAGCATAGATCAATGAGTAGCCCATTTAGGAGATGCCCAATGCTACTTGAAAACTTCACGGTTTACGGTTCACGGTGTACGGCAGTTCTTGAACCGGATACCGGATACCGTAAACCCGAGGCCACTGCCCCCCCTCACGGTTAGTTCGGACAAGTATCAGGTAGGTCTCTTTTAGTGCAGGGTTTTTGCAATGCAAGTTGTAGGGTTCACGTTGGCGATCGCCCTGGCTCTGGTACATGGGTTTATTGCCCAGCTAGAGGTTGAGGCGTTTATTCCCAAGCACCGCTGGCTCTCCTTTGCGGGGGGCGCGTCGATGGGTTACGTGTTTTTAGATATCTTTCCAGAGCTGAGCCACGCCCAGGGGGCGCTGGCCCAGACCGATTTTTGGCTGCTCAACTATCTAGAGAACCATGTCTATGTGCTGGCGCTGCTGGGGTTGACCACCTTCTATGGCTTAGATCGCTGGGTGCTCACCTCCCGGCAGTCGAACCTAGCCGAAGCCGATGTCAACCGAGCCGACATCCACGTTTTTTGGATTCACATGGCGGCCTATGCCTTGCTCAACCTGGTTTTTGGCTACCTGCTGATCAATTTGGGTGATCGAAGCCTGGGGCAGTACATTTTGTTTTTTCTCGCCGTGGCGCTGCACTTCTTTATTGTCGATCAGGGGCTACGCGAGCATCACCGCACTCTCTACGACCGGCAGGGACGCTGGCTGCTGACGGCGGCGATCTTGGTGGGCGCAGTGGCGGGGGTTGCCACCCAGTTGAATGAAGCCGCTGTTTCTACGGTGTGGGCGTTTTTGGCGGGCAGCATTATTCTCAACACCCTCAAACGAGAACTGCCGGAGGCTAAAAAGACCTGCTTCTGGTCGTTTTTGGGCGGGGCCACGCTCTACACAGCCCTGATTCTGTTGATCTAACGAAATCGCCCTCCAGCTTGGACTGCCTTTGCCGGAGTAGCTATGATGAGCTGAGAGTGAGCTTATTTACTAACAGCAGCCAATGCCCGAATCCTGTTCCGTTTTAATTGATTTCAGCGAAGCGGGTCTAGATCTGGATCGCGCTGAGCTGGAGAGCTTTTTGCTGACAATCGCCGATGAAATGGAGTCTGGTGATTTGGCGCAATCGGCCCGTCTGGCCCGAGATGAGGATATCCCAGAGGCAGCTAAGTCTGGGGTAGCGGCATTTCTCATCGGGATTCTGACCGCTGAGATTAACCGGGAGAACCTGGGCCAGGTAATGGATTACCTGGGGAACCTGCGCTACGGCAAAACCCTAACTCTATCTTTTGAAGTGGACGGCATGGCCTCCACCATTGAGTATCGCAACAAACAAGAGTTAGATCAGGCGGTGGACGCCACCGAGCGGTTGGCAAATCTGCGGGTTAAGATACGAGAACAGCAGACTACGCCTGAAACCCAGCCATAGCAGTCTAAATCCAGCCCCATGGGAAAGTATGCACTCTTAATCGGCGTTGATACCTATGGTGAAGGGCTAAAACCGCTACCCGCCGCCGCTAAGGATGTGGCGGCGCTGCGGGAGGTGCTGCTGAACTCCCAGATGGGCAGCTTTGACGAGGCGAAACCCCTGGTTAACCCGACGCAGCCAGAGATGGCGCGAGAAATTGAGCTGTGGTTTCAGGATCGGCAGCCGGAAGATTTAGTGCTGCTGTTTTTTTCGGGGCACGGCGTTAAGGATGATCGCCGCGATTTGTACTTCGCTGCTACTAATACTGAGAAAAATCGAGATCGCCTAGTACGCTCCACCGCGACCGCTGCCCGATTCATCCATGACTGCATTCACGGTTGCAAAGCTAAATATCAAGTCCTCATCCTCGACTGCTGCTTTAGTGGAGCCTTTGGCGATTGGGTAGCACGGGATGATGGTGAAATTCCCTTGAAAGAGCAACTGGGAGCCGAGGGGCGGGTAGTGCTGACCTCCACCAGTGCTGTGGATTATGCCTTTGAAGAAAAGGGCGCAGATCTATCGATCTATACCCGCTACCTGGTGGAAGGTATTGCCACAGGTGCTGCTGATGAAGATGGCGATGGGGTGATCACCGTTGATGAGTTGCACCGCTATGCCGGACGCAAGGTGAAAGAAACCTCCCCGACTATGAGTCCAACCCTGATTACGCTCAAGGATGAGGGCTTTCGGATTCGGGTGGCGCGCTCTCCCCAAGATGACCCCAAGCTGAAGTACCGAAAAGAGGCCGAGTGCCGAGCTACGGCAGCGGAGTTTACGATTCCGGCCAAGCAGCTGTTGGTGACACTTCGTGCTGAATTGGGACTTTCGGATGCTGAGGCGGAAGAGATTGAAGCCGAGGTTTTGAAGCCCCATCGGGACTACCAGCGCAAGCGGCAAGGGTATCAAGACACCCTACGCCAGTGTTTAGAAAAGGAGTTGCCCTTAAGCCAGCGTATAGTTGCTGATTTGAGAGATCTTCGAAATCATCTGCGGCTTAAGTCAGAGGATGTGGCCACGATTGAGCGGACTGCTCTGAAAGGGGATGACTTGGACAGTTATGCCCAGACCCTTGAAAGGCAACGGCAGCAACAGCAAGAAGAAAGACAACTACGACAACGCTATGCAAAAGAGCTTAGCCGAGCGCTAGACGCAGGTTATCCATTGGATAGATTTGTGCGAGAAGGGTTGAAACGATTTCAAGAGTCCCTAGGTTTAAGTGACGAAGTATCAAAACAGATTGAAAAACCACTATTAGCTCGTAGAGAAGCAGAATATCAGCAGCAACAGCAGGAACAAAATCAACGACAAAAACGGTACGAAAAGGAGTTTAGTCGAGCACTAGACGCAGGTTATCCATTGGATAGATTTGTGCGGGAAGGGTTGAAACGATTTCAAGAGTCCCTGGGTTTAAGTGACGAGGTAGTCACACAGATTGAACAACCGCTATTATCTCCTAAACAAGTGGAGTGTCAACAGCGGCAAGAAGCCCAACGCAAACAGCAAGAGGTGGAAGCTGAGCGTGTACGGAAAGCAGTAGTCAAAGTCCAACGCCAGCGGGAGGAGGCAGAACGCAAACAACAAGCCGAAACGAAACAACAGAAACAATCTGCTGCTGACCAGGATGACCTGATTCCAGGAAAAGAGATTGGCTATACTCGCCTGCGCGACCTTCTCAAAGCCCAAGACTGGCACGCCGCTGACAAGGAAACCTACGAGGTGATGATTCGCGCCGTTGGCAAAAAACCTGGCAACAGGTTCTACAGCGACGAGTTGCTCAACTTTCCCTGTAGAGATTTGCGCACGATTGACCGCCTGTGGGTGGAGTACAGCCAGGGAAAATTTGGCTTTAGTGTGCAGAAAGAAATTTGGCAAAGCTGCGGTAGTCCAACCGAGTCTAATAACAACTGGAAAAGGTTTTGCGTTGTTGTCGGTTGGCGATCTAAGGGTATTTTGGGTATGGGAGCGAAAGAATTGTTGTACACCGAACACACCTTTGACCTCACTGCACCTAGGGGACATCTCCCAAGTGATTTGAATTTAGGTTTAGGAAAGAGTCTTCATGAATTTGAATTCTCAGCTTATTCAAGTTTTGATGAATTTTTGAATGAGTTATTGGCGGGCCTTGAGAATGGTGAAATAGCTAACAAGTGGGTTCTCTTCTCTCGCATCAAAACTTGTGATTTTTAGAAGATAAGCGTTAAGGAAACTTGGTTTATTTAGCTTCACCTTGGCTTGGCCTACAGCGCAGAAGAACAATTAAAAATGGAGGAGGAATGAGCAAAATAATATGCATGTGATTACTCGCAAGCGGCTTAACGAATTTGCTGAACTTCATCCAGATGTCAAAAATGCTCTGGCTCAGTGGCACAAACTCATTAAGAGAAATGAATTTGTGTCATTCGTTCAACTACGTGAATTGTTTCCATCAGCCGATCAAGTTGGCAAGCTGACAGTTTTTAATATTGGAGGCAACAAGGTTAGGCTCATTGCAGCAATTCACTACAACCGGAAAAAGGTTTATATTCGAGCTGTATTAACTCACGCAGAGTATGACGAAGAGAGGTGGAAGAAATAATGCAAAGTCTCAATCTAGATAAAACAATTCAAGCATGGTCTTCCATTGCTAAAACAGTTTTTGTGCCTCACACAGAGCAAGAGTACGAACATTTAGTTGAACTCCTAGATGGCTTGATCGATCAAGTTGGTGAAGATGAAACTCATCCTCTTGCTTCAATGATGGATGTGATTGGTGTTCTAATC
>JBGTOF010000290.1:0-1943 GCA_041742695.1 Elainellales cyanobacterium
GAGATGAACCCCATCCTCCTTAAGCCTCAAGGCGACATGACCTCGCAAGTGGTGCTCAAAGGGCGTCCCATCGGCAAGATTAGCGCAACAGACTACTACGAGCAGTTTTTTGAGACCGGCTGGCAAGCCATCGAAGAATCTCTGAGCCGCCTAGGCGATGAATTTGACATCATCGTCTGCGAGGGTGCAGGCAGTCCGGTAGAAGTCAACATCAAACATCGCGATCTAACCAATATGCGGGTGGCGAAACACCTCAATGCTCCTACGCTGTTGGTGGTGGATATTGATCGGGGCGGGGCCTTCGCTCAGATTGTTGGCACCTTAGAGTTGCTAGAGCCCGATGAGCGCGCGCTGATCAAGGGCATTATCATCAATAAATTTCGAGGCCAGCGATCGCTCCTGCAACCCGGCGTCGAATGGTTAGAAGAGCGAACCGGCATTCCGGTCATTGGCGTCATCCCGTGGATTGATTCACCCTTTCCTGCCGAAGATTCGCTGTCTCTTCTTGAGCGTCCTACGGTTAACACCCACACCGACCTCACCATTGCTGTTATCCGCCTTCCGCGCATTTCAAACTTCACCGATTTTGACCCGCTCGAAGCAGAGCCCAGCGTTAACCTGCGCTATGTGGGGCTAAAAGACACCTTGGGCTATCCCGACGCGGTGATTTTGCCCGGCTCCAAAACCACCATTGCCGACTTGGTCATGCTGCAGAAAACCGGCATGGCTGAGGCAATTCAGAACTACGCCATGGCAGGCGGCACCGTCATGGGCATCTGCGGGGGCTATCAAATGATGGGTAAAATGCTCGCGGATCCCGAAGGATTAGAGGGGCACGAAGGACGTTATAAAGGGCTGGGCCTGATTCCCCTAAAGTCGGTGATTACGGGGCAAAAAATTACGCGCCAACGGCAGGCCTCCTCCAACTTTCCCCAGTCAGGGCTCCCCATCAGTGGCTACGAAATTCACCAGGGGCGCAGCCACTTAGCCGAAGATGAAGCCGCAGAAGGGGTCACCTTCCACCCGATGTATGATGATCGCAACTTGGGCGTGGTGGATTCGACCCAAGCCCTTTGGGGCACCTATCTGCACGGCGTGTTTGACAATGGCGCTTGGCGACGCTCTTGGCTAAACCGATTGCGCCAACAGCGAGGTCTAAAATCACTGCCCACTGGGGTCGCCAACTACCGAGAGCAGCGCGAGGTGATGCTCGACAACTTGGCAGATATTGTGGAAGCCTATCTAGACCTATCAACCGTGATGCAGCACCTTGATGCGGCCTCTTGAGCTAGCCGTCGCGCCATAGCAACGGCCAGTCGGGTTTGCCGACTGGACACGGTTAAGGTTTTCAACCTAAGTCTCCGACGTTGGAGGCAGGAGAGCGTTATTTCAGCACTGTGCGGTGAAGCTGAAATAACGCTAAAGCCGTTTTATCCGCAACCCGGATAAAACGGCTTTAGCGTTTGCCAGACTGAGCCAGTTAAGGTAAAGACGAGTTTGACACTGAGGCAGTTGGCACATAGCCTGCAGCTTCGAGGTGGCGCAGCACTGTGGCGGCGCTTTCCTCTAGAGTTTCTTGATCGGTATGGCACTCAACATCGGGATTGGTGGGCACTTCGTACGGGTCATCAATCCCCGTGAACTGCTTAATTTCCCCTGCGCGCGCCTTTTTGTAGAGCCCTTTCACATCCCTCTGCTCACATACGGCGAGCGGTGCATTGACAAACACCTCAACAAAATCGCCAATGGTTTGCCGCACTTCGGCACGGGCCTGCTCATAGGGAGAAATGGCAGACACCAGCACCACAACCCCATTGCGCGTGAGCAGGTGGGCCACAAAGCCAATGCGGCGGATGTTTTCGTCGCGATCTTCTTTGCTAAAGCCGAGGCCCTTCGTCAGGTATTGCCGTACGATGTCGCCATCAAGCACTTCGACCTTCAGC
>JBGTOF010000296.1:0-4569 GCA_041742695.1 Elainellales cyanobacterium
AGCCGCTCGAATGGGCAATTTAGCCTGCACAGCAGTCCCGCAGAACTGGCTTCTACGCTAGCCCCCATTTGGCGGCAGCAGCCCGTCGTCCTGATCGGCAGCGCGCTAGATTTAGATACCGACGCCCCCATCTATCGACAGCGCATTGGCATTCAAGATACGACCTGTCTCAAGTTTTGCCCTGATCGCCACCATGAGCTGATTCAGCTCTATCTGCCTGACGGCCTGCCCATGCCCAATACGGAACAGTTTCAGCCAGCCCTGCTGAGTGAAATTCGGGCTTTGCTTAGCGTCAACACAGCGCAAGAGGGGCTAACAGTCGTGCTGGTGGGTGATTTGCCCCTCAAGGCTCAAGTGGCGTCAGCGCTGGCGTCAGAATATGGCTCGCGGGTTCAGGTCGAAAATCCCCAAATTAATGGCTATGGCGTTTTGGTAGCGGGTTGGGAGTTTTGGCGGCAGTATCAAGCCCAGCTCCCGGTGCCGCGCTTGCTGGTCATTGCCACCCTACCGATTCCCTCGCTAGAAGAGCCGCTGGTCGCGGGGCGCGTCAGCTACTATAAGCGGCATCGCCAAGATTGGTTTCGCCTGTTTCTGCTGCCAGAAGCCTTAACCGAGCTGCAGCGCGCGGTGGCTCCGATTCGCGAAACCCAGGGCGTAGTGGCCCTGCTCGACAACCGCGTTAACCACCGCAGCTATGGTAAGCAGGTGCTGGCGGCGCTGCATCCTCTCGCCCGAATCAACTATGTGGATGCGAGTCTCTTCAGCCATCTCGATTGCGCCCCCGTTGACCCGAACGGTGACCCCCGTTAGGGCGCAGTCCTGTTGCTGCTGGCTGGCTGCTGATGACTCGGTGCTGCTGGCTGGCTGCGGTTGAATTGGTAGGACGAGAACCCTTCGCGCTACTCTGGGAAAGGGCGATCGCCCTCCAATGACGTCAGACAAGTCCCACAGGCTTTAGACAGGGGGCGTTGTTCCACACGCAGATCGTCCTAAATCGACTGAGCAGCAGTGAGATCGGGGCGATCGCCCACGGCATTGCGTCCTAGGGTTGCCCAGGGTTTAATCAGTCCATTTGCCCAATTTGCCCAATTTGCCCAATTTTATTGTTAACCGTTAACCATCATGCTAAGAGCTGGAATTGTTGGGCTGCCCAACGTGGGAAAATCGACCTTGTTTAACGCCGTGGTCGCCAATGCTAAAGCCCAAGCCGCAAACTTTCCCTTTTGCACCATTGAGCCCAACACGGGCATCGTCGCCGTACCGGATGATCGATTGGGCGTGTTAGCCAACATTTCCAGCTCAGTCGAAACCGTGCCCGCGCGAGTAGAATTTGTGGACATTGCGGGATTGGTGAAGGGTGCCAGCAAGGGAGAGGGCCTAGGCAACCAGTTTTTGGCCAACATCCGCGAAGTCGATGCCATTGTGCATGTGGTGCGCTGTTTTGACAACGATGACATCATCCACGTAGCTGGCTCCGTAGACCCCGCTCGCGACATTGAGGTGATTAACCTGGAATTGGCCTTGTCAGACCTAGCGCAGCTCGAAAAACGGATGGATCGGACGCGCAAGCAAGCCAAAACCAGCAAAGATGCCCAAGCTGAGATGGCGGTATTAGAAAAGCTGCTGTTGGTGCTGGACGAGGGCAAATCAGCGCGGCTGGTAGACCTAAGCGAGGATGAGGAAGCGCTCGTTAAATCGCTGGGGTTGCTTACTCGAAAGCCGGTGATTTTTGCGGCCAATGTGTCGGATGATGACCTAGCGGCAGGGAACGCTTGGGTAGAACAGGTGCGGGCGATCGCCGCTACAGAGAACGCACAGGTCGTGGTCGTCTCTGCCCAGGTTGAGTCAGAGCTCGTAGAGCTACCGCCTGAAGAACAATCTGACTTTTTGGAAGCGCTGGGCGTAAGTGAAGGCGGCCTCAAAACCCTAATTCGCGCCACCTATGACCTGCTGGGGCTGCGCACCTACTTCACCACCGGCCCTAAAGAAACCCGCGCCTGGACGATTCGTGCAGGGATGGTAGCACCCCAAGCCGCAGGCGTAATCCACACCGATTTTGAGCGGGGCTTCATTCGAGCCGAGACAGTTTCTTATGGCGATCTTGTGACAACCGGATCAATGCCCGCCGCGAAGGAAAAGGGTCTAGTGCGCAGTGAGGGCAAAGAGTATGTGGTGCAAGAAGGGGACGTGATGCTGTTCCGCTTTAATGTTTGAGTGATGGTGCGGATTAAACCCCATCTGGACGCAAGGCACTTTACCAGATGCTAATTCTGTTTCACGACTCCCTATTCAGCAGAGCAAAGGCAGGGTGGTTCGACCCCAGGACCTTCTCCTAAGTCAAAAAGCTTGAACGGAGAGGCTAAGAGGCTGGAATTTAGTATCTCCCTTATTCCCTAGTTTATCGCACTTGAAGTCCATCCAGGTTCATGAAACCCTTGCACTGCAAGGGTTTCATGAACCGCTTGACCTAGACTAGACCATCGGTGCCGTCTAACAATGATTACAGTTTGTCTATGCTGTCTCTCGCGGTAGAGAAGCCTACCTATAGAAAAGGGTAGAATGTATCTATACCGCTGGAGAGGAGGGGAGCTATTGCCTAGGAGTGAAGCAGAGCTACTGCCCTGCTCAACCTACGATGGCCTCGCCTGTTCCGCTGGTAGTTTTTTACCGAGTTAAGCTCATTGCCCCATGCTGCAAGACGCTCAATCCATTCGCTACTACCAACGGATCACCGACGCTCTAAATGAGCAATGGAGTCGGGGCTATCGCTTTGATGACCTCAGACTGTTCTTGGATGGCTACTTGGCGGCACTCCGCCACTCCAATGCCATCGAAGCTTACCTGATCCATCGGTTAGAAGAAGAGGCGGTACGATATCTCTACGACCCCTCTAACTTTGAGATGACTCAGACCCAGGTCGAGACAGACTATCGCTAAGGGCGATCGCCCATTTCCGCAGTTAATCAGCGCAAAGGAATCGGCAGGGGTTCCCTAAAATCGTTTGGCTCAACGCTATCAGTAAACTACGTTTCCAAACTTCATCGCTAGACTGCTCACACGCCTTCAGCAACAACAAACCAGTAGAAAAATTTGCAAAAAAGCCCGCGCAATGCGCGGGCTTTTTTGTGGTTTCACGCTAGCCCTGTGAACCAAGGCTACTTAAAACACAATAAGCCTGCTTTAAAAAAGAGCCTTTGCAGGTAGCCATCTCCCGTCAGTGCGTCATACATCCGACTGCATAGCTTGGGTAATAGTTTGTAGACCTAAGACGCAAGCGCGACTTCTACTACCTGCTGTAGCTCGCCTTTTTGATAAAGCTCAATCAGAATATCAGATCCCCCTACAAACTCCCCATTGATATACACCTGAGGAATAGTAGGCCAGCTAGAGTATTCCTTAATACCCTGACGAATGGCTTCATCTTCTAATACATCCACCGTGTGGAATGGCACGCTAAGCATGTTTAGAATTTGCACCACATTGTTAGAAAACCCGCACATGGGCATCAGCTTAGTTCCCTTCATGAACACTACGATCTTGTCGCTGTTCACAATGTCATCGATTCGCTGCTTTAGCTCTGGCGTCATAGCTTTACCTGAGAATTATCACGTTGCTTTAATTCTATCCAATTTTGTGTAGCGTCTAATGGTGCAGAAACCCTGCCGATCCCTCCAGATCCTCTCAACCCTTAGCCAGTCATCGGTCTAAGACGCCACCTGGCCAGACTCTTGCCAGGTCTGAGGTGTATAGGTTTTGAGCGACAGTGCATGGATGGCTTCTGTCGACATAGCCTGCTGCACTGAGCGATAAACCAGCTGATGCTGCTGAATTAAGCTCTTCCCCTCAAACGCTGAAGAAACAATAACAACTTGATAGTGGTCACCCCCGCCCGTTAAATCTTGCACCTGCACAGCAGCATCGGGCAATGCCGCCTGAATCATTGTCTCTACCTGGTTGGGACTAATCATGCATCCTCCACGGCCTCACGCATTCTGCTGACTTCCTTTTACCGCTGACTTCCTTTTACCACAGGACTGAGGCACTCCGTACGGCGATCTAACAATTCAAAGGCGTTTGCGTTTGAGCAAACGAACTCTGCCCAAACGCCTCCCACAGCATTTCCCACAGCAATGTGAGTCATCTTGCATCGCCGTTTAGTTGCTGAAGTTTGGTGCAGGGGTGCTGGATGTGGACTGGTCAGGCTGGGTGCGGGGGTAGGGCGATTCCACAAAACCCAATTCAAACAGTTGGCGATAGGCCTGCTGTCCCAGATCTCGAGTGGGGTTTTGGCTGCGAATGATTTGAATCAGAAGCGGCACGGCGAGTTCTGGCTGGTTTTGAGCCCGATGAACCAGTGCCAGTTGATAGGTGGCCTCGTCACGCAGTTGGGCAGTTTCAAAGGCTTGGCGGCGTAGGCTATCGGCAATGCGGTTATCAACAGCCGTGAAGCTATTGAAGAGATCTTGATAGAAATTGGTGAGCTGGTTAAACAGCTGACGGGCCTGCTGAAGCATCGTTGCGGCTTCGGCATAGTTTTGCTGAGAGCTGGCAGTGCCTGCGTCAGTAATC
>JBGTOF010000109.1:0-2680 GCA_041742695.1 Elainellales cyanobacterium
GAGTCGGGGGCCGCCTTGCAATTTGGCATGCTTGGGTAAATTAGCAAAACAAGAGTTAATAAACTGGTGCGGCTTGGCAGACATCAAACTGAGAGGATAGCGCTCAGCCAGCTCTGGATTACTGTGCGCGGATTCTCTCTGAGGGATATAGGTGGGCAACGGATCCACCGGATCACCCGGCTCATAAGTCTTATAGCCTTGACGAAATGCGGGTAAAACATAGTTGCTGTCTACCTCCATTCCAGAGACAAACTCGCATTTACCAGAGGGGGTAGGGAAGTTGCCCTCCGCATGGGGGACATCTTCGATTTTAAGTTTGGCGTATCCTTGGGCTTTCAACACATTCATGTCAATACCCTCCATAACAGGTGCGGACCAATCCAATACTTCCATCGTCAATTCTTCGTCGCTGAGTTTGAAGCACTCCTCTTCAAACTCCATTTTTGCGGCTAGTCTACGGAATAATTCGGTGTTGGAGATAGCCTCGCCTAGGGGAGCGATCGCAGCATTATTAAGAGTGACATAGGTATGGCCCCAGGAGAACATTAAATCTAGATTCTCCACCTGGGTGGTAGCAGGCAACACAATATCAGCGTAATCGGCGGTGTCCGTTAAGAAATGTTCACTGACCACCGTGAATAGATCTTCACGGGCCAGTCCGGCCAAAATTTTCTCCTGCTCTGCCGCTTGAGTAACCGGGTTGCAGTTATAGACAAACAACATCTTCACTGGGGGATCGAGGGGCACTTCATTAGTCAAAATACGACCCAGCTGCCATTGGTTTAAGACCCTTGTACCCAGCCTAATAAAGTGAGGACGATGCACCACATCCCAACGAATTGGGAATGGCCACATGGGAGCTTGCAACATGCCCCCACCAAGATGCCGCCAAGAACCTACTAGGGCAGGTAAGCAACTAATGGCCCGTACCCCTTGACCGCCCCCAGCTTGCTTTTCTAAAGCCACGCCAATGCGAACCACGGACGGTTGAGTAGTTGCAAATTCCCGAGCCAGGGTGATAATATCTTTAACAACAAGGCCCGTAATCTCGGCTACTTTCTCAGGCGGATAGTCCTGAACGCGAGCCTTGAGCTCGTCAAAACCAACGGTATAGTTCTCGATGTAATCATCATCCGTTAACCCTTCATTGATGATCACATTCATCATGCCCAGTGCCAGTGCTCCATCCGTTCCAGGACGCACCGGAAGATGCCAGTCAGATTGTTTTGCTGTGCGTGTCCTGACAGGATCGATAGACACTACTTTGGCTCCATTCCTCCGGGCTTCTTGAATAAACGGCCAGAGATGTACATTGGTGCTGAGGGCATTGCATCCCCAGAGAACAATGTACTTAGAATGACGGAAGGTATCGGGGTCGGTGCCATGGGTTGGCCCATAGGTCATCAAGTAGGCGGTGCTAGTGCAAGAAATGCACATGGTCCGTTCGGTAATCGTTGCTCCTAAACGATTAAAAAAGGCATCGCCCACCGTCAAACCGTTGAGCAATCCTTCATGGCCCAGGTAGCTACAGGGCATGATTGCTTCTGTCCCATACTCAGCGGTTGTTGCTTTGAACTTCTCTGTGATCGTCGTCAGCGCCTCGTCCCAACTAATGCGCTCAAATTGTCCGCTGCCCTTGGGGCCTACCCGGCGCATGGGATACAACAGACGATCTTCACTGTAAACGCGATCAAGATAATCACTGACCTTGCCACACAGGGTTCCCTGGGTAAATGGATGATCAGGATTGCCCTCTACTTTAGTAGCCCGTCCGTCTTCCACCGTGACTAACATTGAACAGGTGTCAGGACAATCATGGGGACAAGCGCCATGAACAACTGTAGGTGCTTTCTCAATGGGTGATTTTTCAACAGTGCTAACCATGACAAATAATCTCTTAGAAACAACATTTTTAAAAAATTGTCCAGATCTACTCAGAGGAATTTAGTTAAGGCAATATCTCATGGAGTCTCGATGGAGCCACTACCAAATCAACCATCAAGCCCGAAAATCAATCTCTTCAATTAGACTCTCTGCAGACTTCAAGTGCTCTTTTGTCTGAAACTATCGAAATAACTTTAGATTAGAATTAAGACGCAATGGAATCGTCAGAAGACAAATAGATGCTGAGAAATAAGGGATGACGGCTTACAGTTTTCCTTTTACATAGGCTAAATTCCTCCTCTTGATGACTAATGCCTAGAATCAATATGGATTAGATCTTTGCTAGATATTACTTACTAATAATGCAATTTTTTTGCAAAGTTATTGTCAATTAGATTACCTTTTAAGCGAAATGTCGCCATGTCCTGATAATGCAACTAACTTTGCGCAACGCCTTAGCTCGACTTTATCCAATTGTTGAGCGTAAGAGGAAAGCAGCAATCACAATAGGTTTATCAGAACCGTGTTGCTGCAAATGGAAATTCTAGATGTTTTGAAGCTTTTCGCTCCGCTGTTTTCGGGGCGCGTGTGGCTGTCAGCCCAGGTGTTATTCATAGGCGCTATTCTAGCACCGGGGAAGCGGACGGTGAGCGCCATCCTGACGGTGATGGGCCTGCGTCAGGCGAACAATTATCAGACTTACCATCCAGTGCTCAACCGAGCGGTTTGGTCGAGTCGTAAAGCGGGCCGCATCGTGCTGCTGCATCTGCTAGCGGTGTTTGTTCCACAGGGCCCT
>JBGTOF010000305.1:0-12794 GCA_041742695.1 Elainellales cyanobacterium
TCGGCCACATCCTGGGAGATCCCCCTAAATCCCCCTTAAAAAGGGGGACTTTGAATCCAGTTCCCCCCTTGCTAAGGGGGGCAGGGGGGATCAATCCCCAGGAAGGTCTACTTTGAGGACTTATGTGTATTTAGTAGGTGGGTGAGTGAAGAGCCCGATCGACAATTTGCTGGAACTCTGCCTCGATCACGGCGGCAAAGTCTGCCTGAATTTGGTAGACCTCTTGAAACTCCACAAACGCCCAGCGGCCATACTTACCCAGGTTGTTTACCCCTGGAATCCAATAGTTGCGCATAGTGCTGGCTTTGTCCTTCGCATCCTCACCGCGATAGCCCTTAATTTCCACAATGAGATTCAGCAGGTCATCGGGGCCGCGGCCATCGTCTACCCGCACAATGAAATCTGGGATGTATTTGCGAGGGGTTGAGCCAAACAGGTAAGGCACCTCAAGCCCCAAGCCCTGGTTCTTCACATAGGCTCTGACTCTGGGGTGAGCCTCCGCCACTCGGCAAAACTCCGCCTCCCAATCGCTATCGCACGCCACCCAGTTGATATGGTTCCGGCGAGGATCCGTCTGCCATAGCGTTGCTTTAGAGGTGTTGAAGTTAACGTGGAGGCTGCTGCCAGTGGGGTTATAGGCATCGAGAATGGCCTTGATGGGTTTCTCGCCAATGGTGGCCTCAGTGATAGCAGCTTTGATGCGATCGCACGCCATATCTGCTATTTCTCGATACATCAGCTGGGCCTGATACGTTTCCCCAGTGCAGTTCAGATAGCCCTTCATCCATTGCCGTGCCAGCCGCTTCAATTGGCCAAACAGATGGATCTTAGGTTCCTCACCGGGGTCACGGTATTTGTTGAAAATTAGGTATTTAGTGAGTTCATAAAGCACGGTAGACTCGCGGACACTCTCCAAGTGCTTCACGTTCATATCCGCACTTTCGCCAATAATGCCTGAATTCTGGGTTTGGGTGGCCCCAACCAAGTTGGGAGTTAGCTCCAGCAACGAGTCTCGGGTAAACTCTGCCGTTAGCTGAGTATCGGGCAGCTCCACCCGATAGCCCTGCACATTGGGGAATGTGATTTCTAGCGCATCCCGATCGGGCCGCATCGCCTTCACATTAACCGTTCGTTTGGGGGGCTTAGACTTGGCCACGACCGGCTTAGCCGTAAAGTCAAAGGGAATGCCAAACACATCGGCATACTCCACGTCGAATAGATTCTCCTCGTTGAGTTCATAGGAATAGCGTCGCAGCGCCCGACCAATCACCTGCTCACAGAGAAGCTGCGTGCCAAAGGCTCTCACCCCCAGCACATGGGTCACAGTATTCGTGTCCCAGCCCTCCGTAAGCATTGAGACAGAAACCACACAGCGGATCTCAGCTCCCAGCTTGCCTTCCTTGCCAACGGTGTTCATCACCTCCCGCAGCAGGTCTTGATCCGTCAATGTCTCCGCCGCCGCTGCCCCGTCTCGCTGGCCAATCTCGTAGCGAAACCGCTCAATTTCTTCAGCGGCCATATCCCGAAAGTTCTTGTCGAGGGCATCTCCAGACTCTAGCTGCTCACTGTCGATCAGCAGGGTTTTGGGTCGGGTGATGCGGTTGCCGTGCTCGTCATAGTTGCGGAATAGCTCTAGCCGTCCCTTGTTATAGCCTTGCTTATCATCCTCATCCTCCCGGAAAAAACCGGAAATGTAGTCGTAGACAAGCTTTGAGGTAGACGTGTTGTTGCACACCACAATGAACACCGGAGGAACTGGAATCTGCCGTTCCTGCCACTCCTCAAAGATCCTTACATAGTGGCCGTAGAGGGCATCGAGGGCTGTCTGCAGCTCGACAGGTAAGCTGAGCGGGTCAAGGGTCTTGGCGGCTCCTCTGCCCTTCTTCGGCATTTTCTTCCCAACGTGTTCCCACAGGTTGCGGAACTTGGGGATATCGGCATTGGGGACATTATCCGCCACCGGCACCCGGGGCAGCTTGACAATGCCACACTCAATCGCATCCATCAGCGAAAAGTCACTCACCGTCCAGGGAAACAGCGTGCCCTCGGCATAGCCTGAGCCTCTGAGAAAAAAGGGCGTCGCCGATAGGTCGTAGACCCGCAGCAAGCCCAGCTTGCGCTGTACTGCCTCTAAGCCAGAGATCCATAGGCGAGCTGCTTCGTTGTTCTTCTTTGCCTCGTCCTTGTCGTCCCCTTTCAGATCCGGCTCATCCTCTTCACCGGGCTTTTCGCGGTAGCAGTGGTGGGCCTCATCGTTGATGACCAGAACGTTCTTACCCAGACTGCCCATCACCCGTTGGATCATCTGGCCTTCAGTTTCCAGGGTTTGCAGCTCTGGGCCGCGGCCTTGCAGCATTTTGCGAGTGCCAGCAGCCACCTGCACGCGCTCCCGCAGTTTAAAGGCGTGGTAGTTGGTGATAACGATGTTGGCCTTGTGCAAGTCCAGCACCATCTCGCTGGGCACTAGATCTCGCGTGCTGTAGTAGCTGTTAGCGTCGTTGGGTTTGAGAACCTGGAGGCGATCGCGAATGGTGATGCCGGGAGTAACGATCAGAAAATCTTTGGTAAACCGCTTGCTATTGGGATGGCGCACGGCGTTGAGGGTCTGCCAGGCCATCAGCATAGCCATGACCGTCGTTTTTCCCGCCCCAGTCGCTAGCTTCATGCACACGCGCATTAGGTCAGGGTTGGCGTTCAGATTGGCTTTTTCGATGACATCTAGAAACCGCTTCCCCGCTTGTCCGTGTTGGGGTGCCACCTCAGCCAGCCAAATCGCCGTCTCAACCGCTTCTACTTGGCAAAAGAAGGGGCGAATGCCCTCAAAGTTGTGATTTCGCCAGTACTGTAGCAGTCGCTCTGTCGTGGGGGTTACCTTCCAGGTTTGCGGGTCTGGCAGGTTTCGCCAGTCGTTGACCCTAGCCCGAACACTGTTGATGAATTGCGACAGCTCATACTGCTGGCCCTCTGTAGAGATAGCGTCAACCTCAAAGAGCGATCGCTGAGAGGCTCGCTGCTGCTTCTTGGGCTTAGGGATGGGGGTAATAAAATCTGCTGGGCGACGATTCGGGATTGTGTGTCCCGTGGGTTGTCTCGTCTCATCTAATTCCCAATATTCATCTGGGTAGGCATAGGGAGAATTAATGATGGGGGCTTCAAAAAAACGATCAGACATTAGAACCAAACTTCCCTCAGCAACACCGTTTTGATTCCGCCTGCTGTGTTAATCACCGGCGGATCATCTACCGTAATCTTCAGCACACCTGTGAAAACGAGCCATTCCAACCTGTCTAGTCTTTACTAACCGCTGTTCTCGGGGTTATCCCCAAAACATAACGAAAAATTGGGATTTGCGATCGCCCTACCCGAATGGTCTTCAATCAAAGCAGCTGCTGAACCTGATGCAGAGTGAGCAGTTCTCTTAGCCTCCGCTTCAAACCCTGAGACTTAGGCAACCTCGCATCACTTCAGCAACTTAAGCTCTCAAGATTCAAACCTTTCAATGCCAAACCCACTGACGCCCATCGAAAATGCTGCCGCGCGCCGCAGTCACAACAGGCTACAATGGGCGCTTGGCGACGACCTGTTGCTAACCACTCACGCGGTTTGGGGGATCAGCCCAAACCCTGTCGCGTTGCCTAAGCCGCTTAGGCTCTAATCGGCAACCTGCAGAGGGAAAGTCCGGTGCGAATCCGGCGCTGTGCCGCAGCTGTGAAGGCTAGGAAGTGTTTCCTCGCCTGAGTCAGAATGCCTGCCTGAGTGTTGCTCACTTCAACGCCCGCGATGCACGGGCTCACTATCACTATGCAAACGCAAACACATCTGCGTCCATCACAACCGATGGACTGTTTGGCGACGGTATTATCTTCTACCGCGCTGACGCCGACCATCCATGCGATTCGGCTGCGGCTGGATGCGCCAGGTTTTCAGTTTCTGCCGGGACAGTCTATCTGGCCTAAGTTTCAGCATGAGGGCAAGGCATTTACCAAAATTTATTCCATGTCGTCGTCTCCTACCTGCAGCCCCGAGGTGGAGCTTTGTGTATCCCGTGTGGGCTGGAGTTCTGCCCATATGCAAGATCTGCGCCCTGGCGACACAATCCCAGTGCGTGGACCCTATGGCATGATGACGCTAGAAACGCTTCCTGCCGCTCCTCGACTCTACGTGGCGGAAGGATCGGGGATTGGACCGGTAAAGAGTCATATTGACTGGCTATATGATTGTCGGTTTGATCAGCCTGTTTATCTGGTGCAGGCGAATCCTGAAACGCCCGAGCAGCTGCCCTATCGCGATGAGTGGCGATCGCTCCAATCTCGATGGCCGCAGTTTCACTACGTTGAGGCGATCGCCCTATCCCCGGAGCAGGCGTTGTTGCAGTTGCCGCTAGCGCTGGCAGAGATAGACGTGGATATTTGTGCGGTAGGCGATCGCCCCAACCAGCTTTGTGATGCCGTGCTAGCGCTGGGGGCTAAATCCCATCGCATTCGTACCGAGGCCTTTGTGGCGTTTTAAGTGGCTGATTAATTGGGCAAGGCTACAGTTCACAAGTCACCACCCAAACTATGATGGGAAGCCTTGCAAATTAAGGCTTCCCATCATAAGCCATCAGTTTGATGAGGCTTACGCAATTGAACGCCGCACAAAGGGCATCAGTGCTGTTTGGGTTGAAAGAGGTTTGGGACACAGCGCGGTATCCCAAACCTCTTTAGCGGGTGTAAGCCCAACACCTCACAACACTTTTTCGAGGAACTGTTGTGCCCGCTCGCTTTTAGGAGCGGTGAAGAAAACGCTAGGGGGAGCATCTTCTGCAATGCCGCCGCCTTCTAAAAATAGAATGCGATCGGCCACCTCGCGAGCAAAGCCCATCTCATGGGTGACGATCGCCATTGTCATGCCAGAGGTCACGAGGCCTTTCATCACAGCCAAAACCTCTTTCACCATTTCAGGATCGAGAGCAGATGTAGGTTCATCGAACAACATCACGCCGGGCTGCATCGCCAACGCACGGGCGATCGCCACCCGCTGCTTCTGCCCGCCCGAGAGCCGTGAGGGATACGCATCAGCCTTTTCATCTAGTCCCACTACATGAAGCTGCGCCATGCCTAGCTCTTGTGCCTGACCTTTGGGCATTTGCTTCACCTTAATAGGGCCGTAGGTGACGTTTTGCAGCACCGTCATATGAGGAAACAAGTTGAAGTGCTGAAACACCATGCCCATGTTCTGACGCACTTTATTAACATCGGTTTTTGGGTTGGTAATTTCTACATCATTGATATAAACTCTGCCCCGCGTCGGAGTTTCTAGCAAATTGAGGCAGCGTAAAAGGGTTGATTTGCCACAGCCCGACGGCCCCAAAATGGCCACCACTTCACCCTTGCGGATTTCAGTAGAAATATCGTTTAGCACCTTCAAGCTGCCAAACGATTTGCACAAAAATTCTGTTCTAATCACTTTTTCGCATCCTCCGTTCAAGCTGTTGAGCAAAAAAGGTCAGCCCCATGACCAGCACGTAGTAAATCACTGCGACTACCATCAATGGCTCAAAGAAAATAAATTTTTCTGCTGCCACCACTTGACCCCGTCGCATTAAATCTAACGCGCCCACCGTAGACACTAGGGCTGAGTCTTTGAGCAAGGCAATGCTCTCGTTCACTAGCGCTGGCAAAATGTTCTTAAACGCTTGGGGCAGCACAATATCCCACATCATGGTGGGATATTTCACCCCGAGTGTCATGGCGGCCTCTCGCTGCCCCCGGTCTACGGCCATAATGCCGCCGCGAATTGTCTCCGAGCTGTAAGCCGCTGAGTTGAGAGAAAAGGTGACCACCGCCGCCTGAAAGGGCGTCGGCGTAATCCCCGTGAGCTGCGGCGTGGCGAAATAAATCAGCGCCAGCTGCAAAATTAAGGGGGTGCCCCGAAAGATGGAGGTGTAAAAATCTGCCAGCAGTTTCAGCGGGAGAATATTGGAAATCTTAAAGATGGATAGTATCGTGCCCCAGGTAAACCCAAACAGAGCAGACACAATGCTGAATGACAGCGTCACCGGGACGCCCTGGAGAATAAACGGGATATTTTCTCGAATTCTGCTGAAATCTAGAACTAGACCAGCCCCTTGAGCCAACACCGACAGCGGTGTGATTGATACGTTGTATAGCCAATCGTCTGACATTATGGTGAGCGTTCCTCGAACCGAACCTTTCGTATTGAAGCGCTGTCTGAGTTTTTTGTTGTACGTCTCAACACAAAATTTAGTGCGATCGCCCCTTTGCATCGCATATCTGCAATAGCCTAACCGTCAAAAAGGGGCTAGAGCAGCTACGCCCCAGCCCCCAATTTACCCAGAGAATGGCCACAAAGGGTTCAGATTCTAAGACTCTTCGGCTGCGGGAATGGCTTCACTAAACCATTTCTCAGCTAGCTCATCAATAGTGCCATCCGCAATCATACGCTCGAGCACCGGGTTGAACTCCGCTGGCAGCGCAGAACCTTGGGGAAAGGCGATCGCCGAGCCCGCTTCACCCTGCTCAGGAATTACATTAAATTCCAAATCTGCATTGGACTCAATAAAGCCCTTGGCCACAGTGTCTTCGATAATGGCAGCATCCAATCGGCCCACCTTCACTTCCTGCACAATTTCGCTAATGCGGGTCAACGCCGTCACATTAGCCCCGGCAATTTCTTGGGCTACGCCTTCTTGAATCGAACCTAGCTGCACCCCGACCGTTTTGCCGTCTAAAGCTTCGGCCGTGGTGAGGCCACTTCCCGCCAGAGACACAATTGTGTTTTGTGCCACGAAGTAAATCTCTGAAAAATCTACGTTTTGTCGACGCTCTTCGGTCGGGGTCATACCGGCCATCACAAAGTCAGCCCGATTTGACTGAAGCGATGGAATTAGACCATTGAAGTCAATGTTGTCAATTTTTAACTCGTAGCCGAGTTCTTCAGTAATTGCTCTAGCAATATCAATGTCAAAGCCTACGATTTCTTGGCTCCCACTAGAAGAATCAATAAATTCGTAGGGCGGGTAGTCGGCAGAGGTCGCCATGGTTAGTGTGGTGGACTCAGTTCCCCCCTCGGTGGTTGTAGAGGTGTTGGTGCCAGAGGGCGTGCAGGCTGTGGTAAGGGCGATCGCCATCACAGCGCTAAATACAAGGGTGAACAAAAACTTGAGCTGCTTCATAGGGTTAGGGTTGTCTATGGGGGATGATGCAAAGGGCTAATTTTTTACAGAAATACGATTATAGAAAGTGTTAACAGTGATTGGGGTATCTTCTTGAAAAGGAAAATTCTTCTTAAGAATACAGCGATACCCCAACGACCAAGCCATCCGTTACGTTCTCAAAAAACGGCTTTCCCTGTTGTGCGAGTTGCTACATTCACATCGTATCCAAAACCTCAGCAGTCAAAACACGACCAGCAATCTGCCTGGTATATACCAGCACAAAAAAGGGGTATCCCTAATGCAGAACCGGCCGCACCCATACACCTCACACCTGAACCGAGAACATCCACCCAGCCGATTCTATTAATCAGGATTGCGCTTTCCACGGCGAGGGTTGCGCTGGTCGGAACCCTGTGCTACGTACCATCGCTGCCATTCCTTGGAACTGCGGATGGACAACCACAGCAAAATCAGCGCGATCAGCCCGCCCTGCTGTGGCGAATCAAACGCAAAAAATACCAGCAGCACACACAAAAAATCTTGTGCAAAAATCACCCACAGCGGCAGCCCGCGTAGGCGATAAAACCAGCCAATTTGAACCAGTTGCAAAACCAGCGCCAGCAGCCCGCCAATAACGCCCACTAAGGGAATAAGCACAGGCTCAACGGTGGTTGTTTTCGCAACGGTGATGCCGGCGATCGCCCCAAACAGAGGGCTGAACACCACCTGCACCAGCTGAATCGCCCGCTGCGCCATGCGCTCTTTTGAAAACAAAAGCTCTACTAAAGCCCAGACGGCCAACACCCCAAGCACTAATGGAGGTGGCACACGATTTAGCAACGGAACTTGGTACCACAAATCATCTTGCAGCAGCCCAATCAGCAACAGTGGTAGCGCCACTCGGAATCCCACCGCTGCAGAAATAGAAAGTGCAGCAAGAAGTTCAATCATGCCCTGATACTACTCTATCTACCGGGTCTCTATCGGCAGACACTCTGTCCCTAGACCATCCTCCTCAATCCGTTCGCAGGGCCAGTGCCCAACAAACTTAACAGGCCCAAAGCGGATTGAAGATTAACGCAACCGTCAGCCGTAGAATTTCCGTATAACGCCGGATCTCCGAGAGCTGTTTCCTCTTCATACTAGAGCGCGCCTGGAAGACTTACAGGGTCTGCAAGCGCCGTTTAGGCGGCGTCTAGGTAAGCCATCTTTACAGTGAGGGCGGCTGAAGATAGCTGGCTCGGTCTATGGGATGCGGCAAATCGTTATCGCTTGCAACGGAGGAAGGGTAGCTATAGGACAAAGCGCGGCTGTGCAAGTCTACTTGATGATTCTGGGTAGCCTATATTCAGCTACTCATCGCACACTACTAGAAACCTCAAAGACAAACCTCAAAGACACATCAACCGGGATAAGAGCTATTAGCAAATAAATGAAACGTCTTCATAAGAATCTCAGCGTTTGAGTCAGCACCTGAACAGAGCTATAGATGGCCTAGTGATCTGTTTAGGTTTTCAAGGTCGTAGGATGCATGGCCGAACAGGGGTCTAGAGCCTCTCCGTCGTCCTCCCTGCATCTCCTCCTAGCAAGCCTAACTAAACGTAAGGTAGAGTTCAGAAGTCTGCACCATCTACACAGATAGTACAAACTTCTGAGTCTCACGTTGAGTTTGATGAGTCCATAGCTGCTTTCGTGGGTTTTGCATCGAGTTTACATGGGCCTGATTGTAGAGTGTGAGTTAAGTTGGTGCCGGATCGAGTGAATACAGAATGGGTAGAGAGTGGGATCAGGTTCCGAAGCAAAGGCAATCCTACGGGGTTGCCGGGTTTAACTGTCTGTTGTTGTACGTTGACGAGGTGAGAACGTTCCAGTGAACGGCTTCGAATCAGAACAACCTAAAATTTTGGTGGTAGACGATCACCCCTCAAGTCGGATGACGGCCGTCGCGCTGTTGTCAGTGGAGGGGTATGACGTGTTGGAGGCAGAAAGTGGGGATGCTGCCCTAGAAAGTGTCGTAGACTCTAATCCCGATCTCATTCTGCTGGATGTGATGATGCCCGGAATGGACGGATATGAAGTATGCCGTCGGCTGAAGCAAGATGAGCAGACGCGACTCATTCCGGTGGTGTTTGTGACCGCACTGAATGATCGACGGGCACGGCTGCGAGGCATTGAGGCGGGAGGAGATGACTTTCTCTCAAAACCGTTTGATCAGTTAGAGCTATCGGCTCGGGTGCGATCGCTCGTCGGTCAAAAACGCCTAAACGAAGACTTAGATCACGCGGGGCAAGTGCTCTTCTCCATCGCTCGCACTATCGAAAGCCGTGACCCTAATACGGGCGACCACTGTGAGCGTTTGGTCGCGCAGAGTAAGTTATTTGGCGAGTTTTTGAACCTACCGCGCCCAGAACTGCGAGATCTGATGTGGGGTTCCTATCTCCACGACATCGGCAAGGTGGGCATTCCTGACGACGTGCTGCTGAAAACCGGTCGCCTCACTGCCGAAGAGTGGGAGATTATGCGGCAGCATGTAATCATCGGTGAGCGCATTTGCCAGCCCCTTCGCACCATGCGCGGCGTGGTGCCCATCATTCGCCATCATCACGAGCGCTGGGATGGGTCGGGCTACCCGGATGGGTTAAAAGGACACGACATTCCGTTTTTAGCGCAGGTGTTTCAACTGGTTGACATCTACGATGCGCTAACCAGCGAGCGCCCGTATAAGCAGGCATTGTCCCCCGATAAGTCTCTCCAAATCATGATGGATGAGGCAGACAAGGGATGGCGTAATCCCGACCTGATGCGAAAATTTTCGGATTTTGTGTTGAGTCGGGCGATCGCCGCCTAGGCCTATACTCGCCCCTGTTAGGCTGTGAGCCCCTACCTCATCGCTACGTCCCATTGAGCAGGTGCAGCCCGGTGAAGCCCTGATTGGGATGAATAACACCGCGTCCTGATCCCGAACCGCGATATACTCCCTGAGTCGGTACAGACTGAGACGGCTCAGATAGCAGGTATGGTTGCGGTAGCAATTTTGGCGGCGGGACGCGGAACTCGCATGAAGTCGAGCTTGCCTAAAGTGTTGCATCCCCTAGGGGGGCGCACATTGTTAGAGCGGGTGATTGATAGTCTTCAGGATTTGTTAGTTGACCACTGTTTAGTGGTGGTGGGCTATGGCGCAGAGCAGGTGCAGCAGGCGATGGCTGCCTATCCTCAGGTGACGTTTGTAGAACAGCGTCAGCAGTTGGGTACGGGTCATGCGGCGCAGCAGGTGTTGCCTTATTTAGAGAACTACGAGGGCGATCTGCTGGTGCTCAACGGTGACGTGCCGCTGCTCCGCCCTGACACCCTAAAGCAGTTGATCAACACGCACCAACAGCAAGGCAATGCCGCAACGTTGCTAACGGCTCAACTACCCAATCCTGCCGGCTATGGACGGGTGTTTTGCGATAGCAGCAATGTAGTGACGCAGATTGTGGAAGATCGCGATTGCAGCACTGCCCAGAAGCAAAATCGGCGAATTAATGCAGGGGTATACTGCTTTCGCTGGCCGGTGCTGGCGGAGGTGCTGCCCAAGCTGCAAACCAATAATGACCAACAAGAGTATTACCTCACCGACACCGTGCAGCTGATGCAGCCTGTGATGGCGGTCGATGTAGACGATTATCAAGAGATTCTAGGCATTAATGATCGCGTGCAGTTGGCCAATGCCTATGGCGTGCTGCAACAGCGGGTGAAGGAGCAATGGATGCGGTTGGGTGTTACGCTGATCGATCCCAATAGCATAACCATTGACGAGCAGGTGCAGATTCATCCCGATGCCGTTGTTGAGCCGCAGACTCACCTGCGGGGCAGTTCGGTGATTGGGGCGGGCTGCCGCATTGGCCCAGGCTCGCTAATTGAAAACAGTACGATTCACGATCAAGCAACGGTTCTTTACTCCGTGGTGTTGGATAGTACGGTCGGAGCCGGGTCGCGGGTGGGGCCCTATTCCCATTTGCGGGGACAGGTGACAGTGGGCGATCGCTGCCGCATTGGTAACTTTGTGGAACTGAAAGCCACAACGCTAGGCGATCGCACCAATGTCGCGCACCTCACCTATCTCGGCAATGCGACCGTCGGCGCTCAAGTCAATGTCGGCGCAGGCACCGTCACCGCCAACTATGACGGCTATGAGAAGCACCCAACGGTCATTGGCGATCGCACCAAGACGGGGTCGAATAGCGTGCTGGTGGCCCCACTCACCATTGGAACCGACGTTACTATTGCCGCTGGTTCGGTGATTACGCAGGATGTCCCTTCAGATAGTTTGGCGATCGCCCGGGCCCAACAAACCGTTAAACCAGGCTGGCGTCCTAAGCGGCTGCCGCCACAGGCTTAGGACGGACTGAGGACGAAGAAACCTAGACTAGACTTGAGTGCTGTATGGCGATGATAAGACCGGGCTTCCTGGTTTTGATAAGGCGGATGTGCTTTAGGCCTTCTGAGGTTCTATTATCGGTTTGGATGAGAGAGTCACAAAGTGTAGGATAAATTCATCCACCGAATGGGGTATGTTCCGTATATTCTCGGTTAAGACCAGCTTCTAATTATGAAGCTTAGATAATGCTTATTAGCCCTACACGGCTTTGGTTCACGGGCTTCATGTACGATAAGGCAGTTCCAACGTCTGTCTAAGTGGCTATCTGACTAATGAGTGAGATGGATTGCGACATGCGGATAGAGCCTTTGGGGATTTGGGTTTCGCAGGGTCTACTGACGTTGAGATGCAACTGAGATGTAGGGGCGCTGCTAGGCTATTTCGACTCCGTTGATGTAAACATCACGTCTTTTTGTCAGGGCTTTGCACGGCGAGGTCTTCACAAAACTTGATGATGCCTCATTAACCCGATTCGATCCTGCTTTATATGGTTTAAGGCTGCTCTTGGTTATGGGGGTGCATTTTACCCAGAGCGCTAACCCAGTGATTTGTGACTCAATCCAGTCAAATTCACCGCTGCCTGCCCGTGGGGGCTAAGAACGGGCGGGGCTCTGTTGGAGGTAGGCTCTGGACTGCGCTCTGCCGCAAGCCATCAGCGCACCCCGAATTTGAGCTGGATTCACGTGCTCCCAGCCGAGGAGCGATCGCCCCCACGGCATCCATCTCGCTGATAAGAAGGCGGATCACACGACGACTCTATTCATGAGGCAGGTATGAAACAGGTCTCCTCAATGTCCCAAAGCATCCCATCAGTGTGGGGAAGGCAGGCTCTCCGTCCCCAACCCGATGCGCGATTGGACGTGCCGTCCTTAATTGCAGCGAGTTTAGAGGCCATGCCATTGCCTGCCTTAATCGTGAGAGCCACGGATGGGCAAATTGTGGCAGTGAACGATGCCTTTGCACAGGACACAGGTCTAGAGCCACCGATTGCCCTGTGGTCTGTGGTTGATTTATGTGACCAGAGCGTGGATCAGCCCGCTGTGCAGGCCGCCTTGACCGCGTCGCAAACCACCCATTTGACCGTCCAGTTGGGCGTCATGTCAGCCATGGCTCAGCCGGTGATGCTGTCGTTCAAACCCCTAACGGATCGCTCTGATCTGCGGTTAGTGGTGGTGTCTGGCGAAGGGCTGCTTGGCACTCAGGCCGGGTCTGTCG
>JBGTOF010000055.1:0-1611 GCA_041742695.1 Elainellales cyanobacterium
AGTTTCTCGATGCGGCCACGCGCTCGGGTGAGCAGTTCTGGCGGATGCCGCTAGAGGAGAAATACTTCGACGGGCTAAAGTCGGTGGTGGCTGACATGAAAAACACGGGGCCTCGCGCGGGCGGCGCGATCACGGCCACTCTCTTTTTGAAGCAGTTCGTCAAAGCCACACCGTGGATTCACCTGGATGTGGCTGGCCCCGTGTGGAGCGATAAGGACAGCGGCTATAACAACGCAGGCGGCACCGGATTTGCAGTGCGATCGCTCGTGAACTGGGTTGTGAGTTAGGGCGTGAGGGTTTGGGGGATGAACCAGCGGGGCTGCACTCGGGTAGATAACCAGTAGAAATTTGAGGGTTTATCGCTCCCCTATCCCGGCCTATTGCCCTCCCTCCACCCTGGCTCCACCCTCAATTTCGGGCGATCGCCTCGAAATGTAACAGATTGCAACATATAATTTAAGGTAAATGCGCCCCCTCGCATCGTCGGGGTCTTGGCAGACAGAGGCAGACAGAGTTTGTAATCAGAGGCAGAAGCGTTCATGCGAGTTGCGATCGCGGGTGGTGGTTTGGCAGGGCTAGCCTGCGCCAAATATCTGGCCGATGCAGGGCACACGCCCATCGTGCTAGAAAGTCGAGATGTGCTGGGTGGCCTAGTCGCCGCCTGGAAGGATGAGGATGGCGACTGGTATGAAACCGGGCTGCATGTGTTTTTTGGGGCCTATCCCAACATGCTGCAGCTGATGGATGAATTGGGAATTGGCGATCGCCTGCAGTGGAAAGAGCACACGCTGATCTTTAACCAGCCTGAGAAGCCGGGTGTGCTCTCTCGGTTTGACGTGCCCGATATTCCGGCCCCGTTCAACGTCATCATGTCGATCATCCGCAACAACGACATGCTGACCTGGGAGCAAAAACTGCGCTTTGCGGTCGGGCTATTGCCTGCCATTGTGCGCGGTCAGAACTACGTAGAGGCGATGGATCGCTACTCGTTGCTGGAGTGGTTGCAGCGTCAGGGCGTGGATGAGCGGGTCAACAGCGACATTTTTGTCGCGGCCTCAAAGGCGCTCACCTTTATTAACCCAGAAGATGTGTCGGCCACGGTGCCGCTCACAGCCCTCAACCGCTTCCTGCAAGAGCGCTACGGCTCGAAGGTTGCGTTTTTGGATGGGGCACCTCCGGAGCGTCTGTGCCAGCCGATGGTAGACCATGTGGCCGAGCGGGGCGGCGAGGTGCTGCTCAAAAAGCCGCTAAAGCAAATTCTGCTTAACGATGACGGCACAGTTAAAGGCTTTTTGATTCGGGGTCTAGATGGGATGCCTGATGAGGTCATCACCGCCGATGCCTATGTGTCTGCGATGCCGGTGGATGTGATGAAGGTGCTCATGCCACAGCCGTGGCAAGAGCTAGAGTTTTTCCAAAAAATGCAGCCCCTAGAAGGGGTGCCCGTGATCAACCTGCACCTGTGGTTTGACCGCAAGCTAACTGACGTGGATCAGCTGCTGTTTTCGCGATCGCCCCTGCTTAGCGTCTATGCCGACATGAGCAATACCTGCAAAGAGTATGCCAACCCTGACTGCTCTATGCTCGAACTGGTGCTAGCGCCCGCCAAAG
>JBGTOF010000360.1:0-25172 GCA_041742695.1 Elainellales cyanobacterium
AATTACCGGCACTCACCCCCAAAGGCAAAGCCCTGCTGCCCTCTCTGCCCTCATCGCCAACCGCACCAATCCCCCTATCAGCGTCCGCATCAACATCCTTCAAGAAGAAGGGCACACCATTGCTGCGATCGAAGTCCCCAAATCTCCCCGACTAGTCGCCACCTCAGACGGTCTGCTACAACGTCGCCGCCTGCAAGCCGATGGCACCCCCCAGTGTGTGCCTTTCTATCCCCACGAATTTACCAGCCGTCAATCAGCCCTTGGTCTACTCGACCATTCCGCCAACCCCGTCGTCGGGGCAACCCTTGACGACCTCGATCCCCTCGAACGGCAACGTCTCCGCCAGATGATCGAACGCTTCAGCGGCGATGCCACCCTAATCGGCCTTACTGATGGTGAACTGGACGGGGCACTGAGCTTAGTTCGCACTGTAGAAGGTCAGCGCGTACCCACGGTTGCCGGGTTACTGCTCATTGGTAAAGAAAGCGCTCTACGAGAACATCTACCCACCCACGAAGTCGCATTCCAAGTGCTCGACGGTACCGAAGTACGCGTTAACGATTTTTATCGGACTCCCTTGCTCAAAACCTTTGAGCGCATTCAAGAGCAGTTTGAAGCCCGCATTGAACAAGAAGAAATGCAGTGGGGGCTGTTTCGGGTTGCCATTCCCACCTATGACCCCCGGGCCTTCCGCGAAGCCCTGGTGAACGCCATTGTTCACCGCGATTATTCCGTTTTGGGTGCCGTCTACGTGCGCCTCCAAGACAATACTCTCTCCATCAGCAATCCAGGCGGTTTTGTAGAAGGGGTCACGTTAGACAACCTGCTGGTAGTGGAACCCAAGCCCCGCAACCCGGCCCTCGCCGATGCCATCAAACGCATTGGCCTTGCCGAACGCACCGGACGGGGAGTAGACCTGATTTTTCAAGGCTTGCTTCGCTATGGCAGACCCGAACCCGACTATTCCGGCAGCGATGCTTCCACCGTTCAAGTTGTGCTGAGTTCCACCGAAGCCGATCTGCCCTTTCTCAAAATGATTATTGAAGAGGAGAACCGCACCCAGTCACCGATTTCCCTGGATGCGTTGATTGTCCTTTCTCGCCTCCGCAACACCCGTCGCATTGACGTGGCCACCGTTGCCCAAGCCATCCAAAAACCTGAAACCCAAGCCCGTGCCATTCTTGAGCGTCTAGTAGAAATTGGGCTGATTGAACCCCACGGCATCAAAAAAGGACGCACCTACACCCTCAGTGCCGAAACCTACCGTGACCTGGGGCAAAGCGCCAGCTATATCCGCCAAGCCGGGTTTGACAGCATCCAGCAAGAGCAGATGGTCATTCAGTACGCCCAAAAACATGGCAGAGTCACCCGCAAAGACGTGATGGAACTCTGTCGCCTGAGCAAGGATCAAGCGAGCCAGACTTTGCGCAAGCTAGTGACCGAAAACAAGCTGACTCTCCACGGCAAAAGCCGAGGAGCCTTCTACACCTATCCGTAATCGCGCATAGAAACACGCAGACTCGTTTTGCAAAACGCGCATGCGTGTTTAATCACGCATAAATGGGTAAAACCTTTGCTGCAAAAAGCTTTTGGGGTTTGCAGCGATCGCGCATTTATGCGCGCTTTAGCCAAAGTCTCTGACTACCAAAAACAGCTGAGTTCTTGATTTGAGAGGCTTTTGGCCTGTTGAGCGATCGCTTATTGATGCCCGCTTTGCCCAAAATGTCTACCCCACTAAATTATTTAGAATTATGCTTTTGTGACTGAAAATATAAAAATCGGGATGGCGGGATTCGAACCCACGGCCCCTTCGTCCCGAACGAAGTGCGCTACCAAGCTGCGCTACATCCCGTAGTTGCATATTCTAGACTATCACACCCGTCTACAGGGCGATCGCTCCAGCACCATGCAGCATTTCCTCATCCCCAAACCACAGCCCAGCTATGGGCAAGAGCGGTCGCTGCTAAAATAATCAATGAACTATTGTGTAGTGTAGGCAACCCGCGTGACCGTTACTCCGCAAAAGCCAGAGTGGTTAAGAGTGAAAGCGCCCCAATGGGAACGCGTCGGAAATGTAAAAGACATTTTGCGAGACCTAGAGCTGAATACGGTGTGCGAAGAAGCCTCGTGTCCCAATATTGGCGAGTGCTTTAGCCTGGGCACGGCGACGTTTTTGATCATGGGGCCTGCCTGCACCCGCGCTTGCCCCTACTGCGATATTGACTTTGAGAAAAAGCCTAAGCCCCTCGACCCGACTGAGCCAACTCGCCTAGCAGAAGCAGTTCGCCGCATGAACCTCAACCATGTGGTAATTACGTCCGTCAACCGCGATGATTTGCCTGATGGCGGCGCAGCGCAGTTTTCCCAGTGCATTGCAGCAGTGCGGCAGGTCTCTCCTCAGACCACTATTGAGGTGCTCATTCCAGACCTATGCGGCAACTGGGGAGCGCTGACTACGATTTTGGCGGCCAACCCTGAGGTGATGAACCACAACACCGAAACGGTGCCCCGCCTCTATCGCCGGGTGCGGCCCCAGGGTAACTATGCTCGCACGCTAGAGCTGTTGGAGCGATCGCACGCTGAGGCACCTTGGGTCTATACCAAGTCTGGCATTATGGTGGGGCTAGGCGAAACCGATGACGAAGTGCGGCAGGCTATGCAGGATCTACGCGCCGTTCATTGCGACATTCTCACCATTGGGCAATATTTGCAGCCAAGCGCCAAGCACTTGCAGGTGCAGGGCTTTGTGCCACCGGAGCAGTTCGAGGCATGGCGGCAGTATGGAGAATCCATCGGCTTTTTGCAGGTGGTGTCGTCGCCGCTCACCCGCAGTTCCTATCATGCAGAACAGGTGCGATCGCTCATGCAGCAGTATCCCAGAGGGCGATCGAACCCTTCCCCCTCCCAGCCCCAACCGCTATAGACAACCGCTATAGAACGACGCGATCAGACCAAAGCGGGTGGGCGATCCCTTAGGGATTGCCCACCCGCTTTGGTTATAGACGGAAGCGGGGGAGATTAAGGAGGCAGGACGAATCCTGTTCTTATTTGGTCAACCGCGTCAGCACTTGGTTAGACCGCTCCACAAACGCCTTCATGCCATCGGCATCAAACCCTTTCTGGGCCATCAGCGCCAGGTCATAGATGTGCTGGCAGAGTAGCGTGGCCAGTTCTCCTGAGGGTGATGAGCCCTCGCCCGTGATTACGGCAGACTGATTGAGGCTCAGCAAGTTTTGCACCAGCGGGTGGGCCGTGTTCACCAGCAGCGTGTGCTCCTCAGGAAATTCCACCGCCTGCTGTTGCAGCATGGCCGTCATTTCTTGCAGACGACGCAACTGCTCCGGCAGTAGCACCATGGCAGGCGGTGCCGCTTCCGCATTCTCTGCCTTCAGCGCTTCGGTGCGGATGGTGACCTTCGGCTTATTCAGCGCCTGCTGAAATAGCTCCTTCACCTGCTCACTGCGGGTTTTGTTGGTGGCAGGGTCCACAATGTCATCGGCACGCTCTTTGTCGAGCAAGGTGTCGTCTAAGTCAGAGTCAACCCGAGAGAACTGAACATCGGTATATTCCCGCTCCAAGAAGCTGATGAAGTGCCCATCAATGAAGGAATCCATAAATAGCACTTCTAGCCCCTGGCTGCGGTGCAACTCGACGTAGGTGGCCTGCCCCGCCGCATCGGTAGCGTAGTAAACGCGGTTTTCGTGGCGGGTTTTGTTGCGCTCTAGGTAGTCTTTCAGCGTGGTATAGCTGTGGCCATCCAGTTGATCGAGCGCATCTGCAGCAGGCGCTGGCTCAACCGACTGCCACACATCCCCCTCTTCAGACTGCACCTGCACATCGGCGGTGGCTGTATCGCTGGCGATAGCCTGAGTCGTCGATGTAGGAGCGGCCCCCGTGGTGCGGAAGATCAAGATATCTTCCACCTGCTTTTTGAACTTGTCGTCGTTCATTGAGCCGAACTTGACGAAGGTGCCGAGGTCTTGCCAGCTCTTGATGTAAGCGGTGCGATCGTCGCGATACAGCTCTTTCAGGCGATCGCCCACCTTCTTCGCAATGTAATCTGCAATCTTTTTGACCGTGCGGTCAGCCTGCAAAAAGCTGCGAGACACATTTAGGGGAATGTCGGAGCTGTCGATGACCCCACGCAGCGGCATCAAAAAGCGAGGAATCACTTCCTCACAGTTGTCGCTCACAAACACCTGATTGCAGAACAGCTTAATCTGCCCCTTCGACACATCCACATCGGGCTTCAGCTTAGGAAAGTAAAGGATGCCGTTGACCACAAAGGGATAGTCGGTGTTGAGGTGCACCCACAGCAGCGGCTCTTCCTGAAAGGGATAGAGATAGCTATAAAACTCCTGATAGTCCTCAGGTGTAAGGTTGCTCGGTGCCTCTTTCCACGGCGCTTTTTGGCGGTTGATCTGCTCCCCACCCAACTGAATGGGCACGGGCATAAAGTCGCAATATTTAGTAATCAGCGCCTTAATGCGAAAGTCTTCAAGGTACTCGAGCTCGTCCTCCATCAGGTGCAGCGTAATGGTGGTGCCGCGCGTGGTGCGAGACGACTCACTCAACTCAAACTGGGTCGAGCCGTCGCACGACCAGTGCACCGCTTGTGCCCCCTCTCGATAGGACAGGGTGTCGATTTCTACCTGATTGGCCACCATAAAGGAAGAGTAGAAGCCTAGCCCAAAGTGACCGATGATTTGCTGATCGGTGCTGTTTTTATACTTATCAACAAACTCTTCCGCACTGGAAAACGCCACCTGGTTGATGTATTTCTTCACCTCATCCGCTGTCATGCCAATGCCAGTGTCAGAGACAGCGAGGGTTTTGTTTTCTTTGTCGATGGTGATTTCAATCAGCGGCTCGCCCAGTTCACCCGAGACCTCGCCCGAAAACGACACCATCCGCAGCTTTTGAATGGCGTCTACGGCATTCGATACCAGCTCGCGCAGAAAAATCTCATGGTCGGAATAGAGCCATTTTTTGATAATCGGAAAAATATTCTCAGTGTGAATTGAGATATTGCCCTGTTCCAAAATCGTGGTCATAGGTCTGCTTTGTTAGGATTCGTGAGTACTAGAGGAGTCAGTGGTCTTCGGTCGTTTTGGAATTGCAAACTATAGAACTGCAAACTATGGAACTGCAAAGTTCAACTGTGGAGGCAACCTCCGCAAGACCTCAAAGCTTGCAAAAAGCCACCTCGAAGGGGATGGGATTAGACTAAACGGCTGCGTGCCGAATCCAGCAGGTTCAGGTAGTCCTATTAGATCCAATTAGATCCAGTTAGATCTAGCGAATTAAATCCAGCTAGCACTATTAAATAAAGCCAGGTAAGGTCTGCAAAGATGTGGATAACCCTACTCGATCTTCTTTGCTCACCTTTTCTACCTATTTTGCAGGCTGTGCCAGCCGAGGCTACCCACAGCGCTGTCAGCTTCGTGATTCGTTATAAATGCGGGTTGAAACAGGCCGGGCGATCGCCCTATATCTCAACACTATCAGGAGCTACAATGCCGCCGCTGCTAGCCCTCCAAAGAATTTCTACCTCTAGAGGAAGATAGGCGCTGAGGGCGAGTTAGACCCCTGGGGTGATTCAGAAGACAAGGCGAAGACGGTACAACAGACTACATTACAGGCTGAGAGAGAGAATAGCCGCCCAAGAAATAAATATCTGTAGCCGTCTGGTGTGGCGTCTGCAGTTTCTATGATGGGTGGTTCGGGTCTTCACCGCTCTCAGGCCTAAACACGTTGAGGTAGTATTTATGCGATTTTCCCCAATTTTGGCTGATTTTGTTCGGCGAGCAGCGATCGCCGTCGCAACATCTGCCTGCGTTGCGCTGTTGGCATTAGGGTGGCAAGGGGTGCTGCTGGTGCATACACCAGGGGCGATCGCCGCTGAGCAGCCTGTTAAATCGTTGGTGGACAATGTATTTGGTGCAGGCACCAACGACGAAGTGCAAGGGCAGTTCAACCAGACGACTGGCCAAGCCGAGCGTCAGTTGGGTAAGGTGACGCAGCAAGCTCAGGGTGCTGCTCAAGAAGCCAAGGGCAACGCGCAAGAAGGCGTGGGTACAGTACAGCGCGAACTGGGCAAGGCGTCGGGTCAGGTTGAGGGCGCAGCCCGGCAAGCTCAAGGCAAGGCGCAGCAAGGTGTGGGTACCGTTCAGCGTGAATTCGGCAAGGCATCGGGCCAAGTCGATGGCGCAACTCGGCAAGCCCAAGGCAACGCTCAGCAAGCCGTTGGCGCGACCAAGCGAGCCACCGAACAAGCAGCGGATCAGGTGCAAGATGGCACCAAGTCCCTGGCCGATCGAGTTAAGGGATTCTTTCGCTAAGGGTTAACCAATGCGGCTCAATTGCCTTAAATCTTGATCGTTTTCAGTGATACGACCGATTGCGAGAGTTGTCCTGCTCCTCTGCATGGGCTCAGCAACGTGTCGTACAGGTTAGTCAGATTTCATGTCAAAGGAGACAGTAATGATTAGTCAAATTTCTCAGTTTGTTCAGTCTGTGCGGGCTATCGCCCTTGCCCTGATGGTGGCCGTTGTGCTGTTCGTCAACGCAACCCCAGCTTTTGCCATTAGCAGCTCCCCCAGCGCCCCGTCAGATGGCGAAGCGCCGTTGAATAATATCTATCGCAAAGCGGAAAGAGCGCTAGAAAACGAGCCTCGCTCAATGGAAACTGTACAGCGTGAAGCCGATAAAGGCTTGAACGAGGTGCAGGGTGATGCCGATGTTGACAAGATGAGCCACGAAGACAACTCGTCAGAAGCTACCACCGGGATGGAAAAAGTGGAAGACGCGTTGGACAACCTGTTCAACCGATAGGCTGCTTAGCACCGACAGAGGTGCAAATAAACTGAATCGCTGGAGTCACTCAGATTAACGGAATGTGACCTGTGGCATCTGCGCTTGGCGTAGATGCCACTGTTTTTTTAATATCGACAGCTTAACCCAATCTCAGCAGGGAAATAAGCTCGTACCCTGGCTATACCGTGCGTATCGCGTATGGTATAGCAAAAGGTTTGGGGTATTGCACCATGTACCATGCCTAAACCCGCTTAACTCAAACTGACTCAGGCCTAACTGCGTCCCTCCTCAATGCTGGGCCCCACGGTATCGCATTTTGCGCTTTAGCGCGTAGATATCGGCCAGCCTCGGCATATCGCCCAGCCGCCCCAGCACAATCAGCGTATCCCCTTCTTGAATAATCACCTTGCCTTCAGGGCTGGTGAGGGTTGCCCCGTCTTCGCGCCGCAGTGCCACAATGATAAAGGCGCTGTTGACGCTCACCTCCAGATCTTTGATCAAATGCCCAATCATGGGCGATTCGCTGGTGATCGCTAGTTCTTCGATTTGCAAATCTATTTTTGCCAGCAGTTCGTTAAGGGTATTGCCGCCATCGTTGCGATCCAAAAAATCTAGCGTGGTGGGATGGGTGATCATGTGGGCAATGCGCAATGCCCCAATGGTTGCGGGCAGCACGACATGATTTGCGCCAGCCAGCCGCAGTTTGCGTTCTGTTGTCGGGTATTCGCCCCGTGCCAGAATGATCAGGGCTGGGTTGATGCCCCGCGCCGTTAGGGTAATAAACACATTGGCGGCATCATCGGGCAGCACAGTCGCGAGAAACTTGGCGCGTTGAATGCCGGCTAGCTCCAACACATCGTCTTCGGTGGCATTGCCGACGAGCACCAAATAGCCAAGTTCTTGAGCCTCGGCGATGCGATCGCCGCTGTTATCAATCACCACAAAGGGTTGCCTGGCCTCGGCCATTTCCCGAGCCAAAATTTGCCCCATTCGGCCAAAGCCGCAAATCACCACATGCTGACTCAGGGTCTCAATGGATCTGATCATGCGTCTTACCCCTAACGCTCGGTTGATTTCGCCTTCGGTAATCGCTTGCACCAGCCCACCGACGGCATAGACTACCGACGAAGTGCCTGCCACAATCACCAACATGGTAAACACGCGAAGATGCGGGGTGTTGATGGGGTTCACTTCCCCAAACCCCACCCCAAACACTGTAATGATGACTTGATAGAGCGCGTCTAAAAGTGACCAGCCCAGAATGATATATCCCACCGTGGCGATCACAATGGTCATGATAAACAACATCACGCCAGTCAAAACGCGGCGAAATGAGGGTTGCATAGGTAACGACGCCCACGAAATAGACCGAATGCAACAGGTAACGTGCTATCCCTCATCATTGCACTATATTTTCCGTGCAGAGATGTGAATGCTGCTGTCGCTAAAGGGTCTATCGGATTGGGGACGCGTGTTGGGCGATCGCCCAAGTAGCCTTCAAATCGTGGGATGCATAACCCGTCTTCTGGAGGGTCATACTGTCTCAGACCCTGCAGGATTCTAGGGTTTAGGCTCTAGCTCTAGCGGTGTCTCGTCTGTTGCTACTTCGGCTAGGCGGCTTTCAAGCTGCTGTTTCTCGCGGTTGAGGGTTTCTTCAAGCTGTTGAATCTGGTCTTGACGCGCTTCGAGTTCGAGCGATCGCCGTCCCAATTCTTGGCTCTTCATGGTCAGAGACTGTCGCCATTGCTCTACCCGCTGCACCTCCTGATGCAACGACTCAGGCGACAGGCCAACCGCTAAAAACTGCCGAACCAGATCGAGAACCCAATCTTTAGCATCTACAATTTCTTTTACCTTTTGCGTCGTGGTCAGGCGAACCAACACTAACGCGCCAGCGTTAAACGGTTCAGCCTCAGGAGCCGGAACAACGCTATCCCCATTGAGCGTGATCCAGATATGCTCAGCTTTTTGGTGAGCCAGCAATTGCAGAGATGGTGAACTGTCAGAATCTTGTTTTAGCACCTGAGCCAGGTAGCGCATAGGAATATCGGGATATATCATTCCTCAGACGACAAGTATAACGCCCAACACCTCGTCCCGTATGTGGATTCCGATCTCTTTCTATAAAGATTTCGGGCGCAGTATAGGGGGAAACTCCATCATTTAGCCTAGAGGTATTGTTGCAAGTGCTGTAGCTCAGGAATACCGGTGCTAGAGCCGAGTCAGACGATCGCGCAGCATCGCGGCCTGAATTTGGGCTTCAGCTAGGGCATCGCGCGCACCCTGCACCACCTCAGCAGGGGCTTTATCCACAAATTTAGAATTGGAAAGGCGATCGCCCAACGACTTCACCTCACCCTCCGCTTTACCCAAATCTTTCTCAATCTTGGCGCGTAGGGCATCCACATCCACCACACCTGTTAAAGGAATCAGAACCTGCACAGTGCCTACAACCCCTGCAAACAGCTTTGCAGGAGCAGCGTCTGAAATCGGCGCAGCGCTTGCAGCGCTCTCAGTGCTCAATGGCGCAGGAGCAACAGCAGCATCCACAGTCTTCGTCTGAGAGCCCTTTAAAGATTCAGGAACCGAAATCGACTCTACCCAATATTCGGCCTTACCTGTAATTTCACCATACCAGTGTCGTGCTTCTGCAGCCAATTCCTGACGGTCTGTAGCCTTATAGACATAGCGATACACAAACCAAACGCTATAGCTTAAGCCCACCAGCTTCATCAGCGGCGAGATGAGAACGAGTCGATCCACCGCGTGCACAATCCCCAACGTGAGCTTAGCGCCGAGCAGCGCCGCCAAGATAAGACCCGCCGTGACCACGGGTTTACGATACTGCCCCAGCGATTCAAACTTGAAGCTGTCGATGGCACGAAGGACTGATTGCGCCGCATTCGTAGCACCAGCCGCCACCTCTGTCACAGCAGGCGCTGTCGTAGAAGCCACAGCTGGGGTTTCTCCAGCGCGAATCGTCAGCGTTTCAATCTTAGCCAGGTCTTTCAAATAGACCTGACCTGCCGCTAATATTTGCCGCTCGCGATCGCTCTCACTTTGCAAAATCGTCTCAATCCGCGCGCCGGGCTTAATCCCCGCCTCGGCCCGCAGGTTGCGAATCGTGCGAATCGTGCCAATCAGCAGATCAAACTGAGTCTCCAAATCCGCATCAATCAGGCTAGCATCTGCCACAGGATAGGACTCTGTCGCCAGCAGGCGCTCTGCCTCGACTTGGTTCACCGTTTGCCACAGCTCTTCAGTGATGTGGGGCATAAACGGATGCAACAGCCGCAAAATGCCATCCAGTACTAGCGCTAGCGTTTGCTGTGCAACCTGCCGCTTGGGCGAGGCCGCATCCTGCAAGCGCGACTTAGCGAGCTCAATATACCAGTCGCAAAAATCTCCCCAGATAAACTCATACAGCCCCTTAGCAGCTTCTCCGAGTCCAAACCCATCAATTTGCGATCGCGTCTGCTGCACCACCTGGTAATAGCGCGACAAAATCCACCGATCCGCCAGTTCCAGCGCCGCCGGATCGGGTGCACCCAACTGCGCCGGGGTTTGCCCATCCAGGTTCATCAGCACAAACCGGGTCGCGTTCCACAGCTTGTTCGTGAAGTTCCGCGACGCCTCCACCGACTCCGACTCATCGGTATCTCGGTTGTAGGACAAACGCACGTCTTGTCCCGCCCCAGCCACTTCTCGAATCAGCGTGTAGCGCAGCGCATCAGTTCCGTATTTATTGATCAGCAGCAGCGGATCGATGCCGTTATTGGCCGACTTCGACATCTTCTTGTTGTTCTCATCCCGCACTAAGCCGTGGATGTAGACCGTCTCAAACGGAATTTGGTCAGTGAAATGCGCTGCCATCATCGTCATGCGCGCAACCCAGAAGAAGATAATGTCGAACCCCGTCACTAACGTAGTTGTGGGATAGTAGCGCGCTAAATCCGCGGTCTGCTCAGGCCAGCCCATCGTAGAAAACGGCCATAGTCCTGAGGAAAACCACGTATCCAATACATCCGGATCTTGCTCAATCTGCACACCATCGCCAAATTGCTGCACCAGTTGAGCACGGGCATCATCCATAGACATCGCCACCACAAACGGCGTGTGGTCGGCAATCTCGCCGCCGGTTTCGCTCACCGCATAGTAGGCAGGAATTTGATGCCCCCACCAGAGCTGGCGCGAAATGCACCAGTCGCGCAGGCTCACCAGCCAGTCGCGATACACCTTCGTCCATCGCTCAGGGACAAAGCGGGGCTCATTATGGTTGTCGAGCCGATCGAGCGCTTTGTCGGCTAGGGGGCGAATTTTGACAAACCACTGAGTCGAGAGCAGCGGCTCTACCGGAACCTTGCCGCGATCGCTATAAGGCACCGTGTGTTTGTACTCTTCAATGCGAACCAAAAAGCCGTCTTGCTCTAGCCGCTGCACCACCTGCTGCCGCGCCTCAAATCGATCCAGCCCCTGGAATTCTGGCGCCACCTGGTCGTTCATGGTGCCGTCTTTGTTCATCACGGTAATGAACTCCAGACTGTGGCGCTTGCCCATCTCAAAATCGTTAGGGTCGTGGGCGGGCGTTACTTTAACGCAGCCGGTGCCAAAGCTAGCATCGACATAATCATCCGCAATGATGGGGATTTCGCGGTTCATAATGGGCAGCCGCACGGTTTTCCCTACCATCTGTTGGTAGCGTTCATCACTGGGGTTCACCGCTACAGCCGTATCGCCGAGCATTGTCTCCGGGCGTGTCGTCGCCACTTCCACAAAGCCCGAGCCGTCTGTGAGGGGATAGCGGAAGTGCCACAGGCTGCCGTCTACCTCTTTATTTTCCACTTCTAGATCAGAGACGGCAGACTGGCTAGCTGGGCACCAGTTCACCATATAGTTGCCGCGATAAATCAACCCGTCCTGATATAACTGGTTAAACGCGTGCAGCACTGCTTTTGATAGTCCCTCATCGAGGGTGAAGCGCTCGCGGCTCCAGTCGGCAGAAACGCCCAAGCGACGCAATTGATTGATGATGGTGCTGCCCGATTCTTCTTTCCATGCCCAGGCCCGCTGCAAAAAGGCCTCGCGTCCTACGTCATCGCGGCTTTTGCCTTCGGCTTTGAGCTGCCGCTCCAAAATCGTTTGCACGGCGATGCTGGCATGGTCAGTACCGGGAAGCCACAGGGTATTGCGCCCGGCCATGCGGTGGTAGCGCACCAAGGTATCGATCAGCGCATTCTCAAACGCATGCCCCATGTGTAGGCTGCCTGTCACATTAGGCGGCGGGATCACAATGGTGTAGGGGTCGCCCTCTGCATTGGGGTCTGCCTTAAAGACTTGCCGATCACCCCAAACCTGTTGCCATTTGCTCTCGGCAGCAGCAGGGTCGTATTGACTGGGCAGGTTGGGAAGAGGGGCAGTCATGACGGGTTATACAATGACGCAATTACTCTTACATACGTTACAAGAATTTTGCGGCGTTGGCGTGGGTCAATTATGGGCTGAGATGAATTGTATGGCGGCAATTCTACTCTGGCTATGATCCGGGCATCATCCAACTGGCAGCGTAGAGAGAACCAGGTTTGTGGGCATCCTTATATTTGGGGATTCAGCATATTTAGGGATTCGGTAGGTATTCAGAATGTTTGGGGATTTCAGAGTGGGTAGATCTATAAGTAAGCATGGCTGATCTCGGGATTAAGTTGAGTTGCACTGATGCGTTGCGTAAGATCTGGCCTCAAATTCATGCGTCTGATCAGCAGTCTAAGCTTTCCGACACATTGCATAACTCTAAGTTCCAATAGGCTTAGTCTTTGATGTGTGGTGTTCAATGCGCAAACACATCAAGGTTTTTCGGGGCACCGCCGCCGCATGGTGCCCCGAAGCTGTTCTAACCCGAGATGAGGGTCTGCCAATGTATTGCTGAGGGGAGAACTCTTCTACCAAGCTATTCCTTATAGTGGATGAAGGCAGTGCAGAATTATGTGCCGTGTTGGACGAGCTAGATGATATGCAAACAACTTATTATTAGTCGGGAATTTTCGCTCTCGTTATGAACCAAGAATTTATTCACCTTGATCCAGATAATGTTTCTCATGAGTTATTGATTGCCATTTGTGAAGCAGCAGATGTGATTGCCTGTGAGTGTCCGGGTTATTTGGCGCGGTTGCTGCGGCAGGTGCAGTCGTTCCGAACCTATACACTGCGTTGTATTGACCAGTTTCCTGAAGACACGGAAACCCATGAGTGGTTGAGCGATCGCGCTATGGAAGCTGAAAAGCTATTAGCCCGCACCATGATAGACCTAATGAATCGAGAAGGGCTTGTTAACGACGACAATCAGGTGATGCTGTCTAAGCTGTCTGAACGAGCCCGAGAGATTGCGATGATTCAGTTGGGCGGATAAGCGCCATACATGGATGACGTCACTATGTATCGTTTTGCCGATCACCGGAACTTGAGGCTCTAATACTACAGGTCAAGTCTGAGCAAACTACTAGCAATGCGATGGAAGCTGCTAGGAGACAGGCGCGGCGATCGATTGATGCATTCGGCCAGAAGTTTTGTTGCGTTGTAATACTGCCGCAACAAGATGCGATCGTCTTCAGTAAAGCTCCAGTCGCAGCGCAGTTGGTAATGGTGGTTTATGAACTGACGCACTCGCTGCTTCCAGGTTTGATGGGTTGCACTCCACCACGTTGCTCGATCGCGATAGTTGCCCATCTGCTGATCAATTTGAAACTGCCACTCGTCTAGAGCTGTTTTTAGCCGGATATTTTCGACCGATTGCAGACTATCTTGGGCTCTGCGAATCGCGTTGAAAAATACATCATGCTGACTCTCTTTTGCATGCAGTACCCGATAGAACTGAGCATGAATTTCTAGCAAGTGCCCTGAAATGGCGCTGGTTGCACTATCAAAATCAGGAAAGTCGAGCGGTCGTGGCGATCGCCGCCCAAAGCTAGAGATATATCCTACCTGCTCTAGGCTAGAGACAAAGTACCAGGCCCGCAGCAGCGTAATTTTATAGAGCTGATCTGGATAAATATCATCCACAAATTCTTGGGTATATTGATCGAGCCATCGCAAGAATTGCTGAGATTTTGTATTTCTAGACAGAGTTTGATCCAGCTTCACCTTCAAGTTCATTAAGAAATCATCGACGACGGTTTCTTGCAGCAGCTCCGCGACGACTTCAATTACAAATCGCCAGCGCTCATTAGCTGCATGGTCATATATCAGAGGAAACTCTCGCTGGAAAACGAGATATACAGCCGTTAAGTATTCTTGAAATGTAAGATGAGAAAACGAATAGTAGTTCGATGCGCGAGACACAAGCAGCCCATGCTGCAACTCAATGGATCGGAGAATAGCTGCTGCATCAATCTCCATTGGGTGTGTATTGAACTGTTTTTGAAAGAAGTCTTCGATAACCGCTTCAACTTCACGACGCGGAAATAGGGTTTGTCCCCGCTTAAAAAAGGTGGCTGCAATGACGCTGAGCAAGGTCGCTTTGACTTTTGCGGTGAGCTGTTGGTAGGGCGTGTCGCGTTCGACAATGCGATACACATCCCATTCACGCAAGAGTAAATCAAAACCCCGTCGATAAAGCTCTGAACGGCTGTTGGGAAAGTCGCCATCGGCATTAAAGACGCGACAGAGCATGGCGAGCAGCAGCGGCGTAGTGGCGAGTTCCCCAATGGCGACATGGCGACGCAGCCGCTCCATAAACTGGGTGCTGCGATCGCCCTGTTGGTTTAAAGTAAACCAGCGGCGGGCAAACTCCTGAATCTGATTGGGGTCAAAGGCGGCGATCGTCACCAGCTCAAAGCCAGGCAGACGGATTTGTAACGGAGGGCGACAACTCAGCACAAAGCGGCATTTATGGTACTGCGATACCAACGCCCGCACCTGAACCAGTACCCGGACGCGTTCTGCTTCTGGCACCTCATCCAACCCATCCAGCAGGAGCAAGATCCGCCCGTTTGATAAGAGGCTGCGAACGGCTTCGGTAGGGTTCGGCACCTCGCAGATGGTGAAGTATTGCTCAATGTGGGCAGTCAGCGTAGAGCGCTGGCCTAGTGCAGCAAAATCCTTAAACGCGATGAAGACGGGCACATACTCAGGAAAGATCTGACCCTGGTTGCACCGAGTGGCTAGCCATTGTAAGTAGGTCGTTTTGCCGGAGCCCGGTTTGCTATGGAGGAATAGGCGATCGAAGCGCTGAACCGCCTGTTCTCCCGAAATGCGCTGCCCTGGGGCATGCCCTAAACGATTGAAGTTGCCAATATCGGGGTTGTGGCTGAGGCTTCCTTCGTCGGCGATGTGGTCTGTATCGGCCTGGGGCAACTGAATGAGATTTGTAGGAACGTAGATGCTGTCGGTCTTTATATTGCGGCTGAACAACTGGATAGAGGCGCAGTCATGCACAATGCGTTCACTCACGCAGGCCCTAACTTGGGTAATGAGGTCATCCAAGGTTGGGGCGATAACTGCTGGCTCCGGGTCAGGGCGACGCGAGGGGGACAGGTCGCTCTCTGGCGCTTCGCCAACCTCTTCCCAGTCTAGGCCGAGCCGTTCGCAAATCCGTTCGAACGAGTCGAAGTTTAAGTTCTTTTGAGTAAAAAATCGGAATATCGTTGTGCGGTTGACTTCCGCTGTGTCAGCTAGCTGAGAGCGATTGCCTTGATAGCTGATGTCTAACGAACGCTTGGCTAAGGCAAGGCCGTTGTCGGTTAAACGCAAACGAGCGGGAAGCCGAAATTGCATGAGTGAGCGGTAGTTGCAAACCTGATGGAACCGGTACGATTTCTCGTTAGTTAAGAAATTACCATACTGGCTTCTCTTTCCTTAGCCTAAGTTTTCAGTATTCATGCGCTGGCCGTATGTTTTTTTATACAGACTCTTACGTTGTAGGCTCCAGGATTCTGGGTAGGGGGATAAGCATTAGGCGATCGCCCAAAATTTTTATACAAGACAATATACAAGAGCGATCGCCAGCTGCACGATAGCCATCAGCTTCGGCTAGTACGCATGCCACCACTAACTCTCACCCCTTTGGGATGACCTGTCGCTGCGAGGCAAAGGGAGCTGTCTGGGGGATGGCAAAGCCGAACAATAGCAGCCTGGGTTTTCGAGATCAACGTTTTTTGGAATAGTCAAGACTGACGCAAATGCCCGCCTTTTGTGAAGTTTTGCAACAGAAGTCCTGTTGCAGCAACATGTGCCACAGGGCAGAGCAACACGCCCCCTTTAACGTATAGGCAGAGAGAAAACCACAATCGACGATTTGTACTCTCTATTTAGGCACGATGCTCAATTTAGTTACTCTCTCTGGATTCTGCATCCATCCCACTGTTTCTAAAGGAGGTTTAGAAGAGCCACTGACAACGCACTGGGCCCCCCACTGTTCATTGTTTTAGCTGGAGCCTTCCTATGTATCCCGATCAACCGTCCCCGTCTCATCACCACCCTCACCTCTCCTGCCCTCACTGTGGGCACAACTCGGTAGTGCAACATGGCAATGTCTACAGTTGCCTCAACTGCAACTTCCAGCGAAATGTATCCGAACCAGGCGCAACCCTTGGATTGCTGCCAGTCTTGGGAATTACGGTACTGGTTTGGTTTATGGTTCAACTTGCCTACGCTCCTGCCCCAACATCAACACCCTACCCCTCTCCCAATGAGCAAGGTGAACAGCTACTTTAACGCCAGTTAAGGTTAAGACGGGTTTGGGACACCGCGCGTTGCATGATGTCCCAAACCCTTTGATGTGCCGTGCGCGACGTGCGCGGCACATCAAAGGGTTTCGCTTATCCCGAGTTTAGGTTGCTTTGAGGAGGACGTTAGATTCTACGGGTGCGTGAATGCAGCATTCGTGGTGAGTAGCATCTGAGATAGAACCTACGCGGTGTAAGGATTCTGCTCGAAACATGCTGGCTTAACTGCAAAGACGTTTGCGCTGCCTGGAGGGGATGGAGAGCGTAATCTGAGCGCGAGGCCTAGTCTAGAATGATCCACTCGCGATGACGAACTGACAGTGACTACGGCGTTAACCACCGCAATTCTGTCCAAGACGGGGAGCCTGCAGCGGTTTTAGGCTGAATCCTGATGACTGGGTAGAGGCTGTAGTCAATGGATTGGATCAAAGATCTGTCAATTTCGGCGGCGATCGCCGGATTTGTGACCGTGCTGGTAGGGTTTACCAGTTCTGCTGTGATTGTGTTTCAGGCGGCCCAAGCATTAGATGCGACGCCTGCTGAAATGGGCTCTTGGATGTGGGCGCTGGGAATGGGAATGGGGCTCACCAGCATTGGGCTGTCGCTGCGATACCGTGTGCCGGTGGTGACGGCTTGGTCAACTCCTGGTGCTGCGATGCTGATTACCGCCGCTGCTGGGGTGCCCATGAGCGAAGCCATCGGAGCCTTTTTAATCTCTGGCCTGTTGATTGCGCTATGTGGCTTTAGTGGCTGGTTTGAGAAGGTGATGACCCATATTCCGCTGTCGCTGGCCTCGGGAATGCTCGCAGGCGTGTTGGTGCGGTTTGGAATGGAGGTGTTTACTGCGATGCAAACCCAGTTTGCGATGGTGTTTGCCATGTTTTGCGCCTATCTCATTCTGCGGCGATGGCAGCCCCGCTATGCGGTGGTGATCGCGCTGCTGGTGGGGTTGGCGATCGCCGCAGCCCAGGGATTGTTGGAGTGGCAAAGCGTTCAGGTGCAGCTTGCCCAGCCGCAATTCATCTGGCCGCAATTTTCGCTTGGGGCGCTGGTGGGGGTAGCTCTGCCGCTGTTTGTCGTCACCATGGCCTCGCAAAATGTGCCGGGGGTGGCGGTGATTCGGGCGTCGGGGTATCGAGTGCCAATCTCGCCGCTGATTGGCTGGACGGGTGCAGCGACCGTTGTGCTCGCCCCATTTGGTGCGTTTGCCCTAAATTTGGCTGCCATTACGGCGGCCATTTGTATGGGACGGGAAGCCCATGAGAACCCGGCGAAGCGCTATTGGGCGGCGATCGCCGCTGGCTTTTTTTACCTGCTCATCGGCTTGTTTGGCGCTACAGTTGCGGCTGTGTTTGCGGCATTCCCCGCAGAATTAGTGTTGGCGATCGCCGGGCTGGCCCTGCTGGGCACCATTGGCAACGGGCTGGCGATCGCACTCCAGCATGAGCCCGATCGAGAATCGGCACTGATTACCTTTTTGGTGACGGCATCGGGCATCATCCTATTGGGGATTGGGTCAGCCTTTTGGGGGCTGATTGCAGGCGGACTGGCGATCGCCGTGGCGAGATGGCGTCGCCCCGCTACACCCTAACCCCGATCGGGGTCAGTCTTTGCGGGGTGGCGATGCAGGATCCTCGTCGTCTTTCAGCCGTTCAATCTGGGCTTCGATCGAGTGCAGCAGCTGTTGCAAGGCGGGCAATACATCCAGCCGAGACACACCCAATCCCATATCATCGGCATTGCGATCGCGTATTTCGCTAATTTTATTTTGCAGCTGCTTGGCAATACCCAAGGCATCACGCTCAAGCATGGCCAACTGCTGCCGCTTATAAAACCGCAGCGCCGCCCCGCGCAATACCTGTAGAGTGGCTTCTTCACCCCGCTCAGTGGGGATAAATCGAAACCGCAGTAGCAGGCGATTGCCCCGATAGAGCCGCTCTGACTCAGCCTGCTTGATGCGTGTGATCGGCAGCAGCGACAGCCCACTCAGAATTTTTAGCTCGTTAATGATGCCTTGAAAGGTGCGCTGATCTAGATGCTCGAGCACCGACTGGAGCACCCCATCTTGGCTCCACAAGACACGCCCATTGCCGCTCTGCCACTCAAAGTAGAGTCGCCCAATGCCACCGATCAAAACCCGCCCCAGCAGCTCTTGCAGTAGATCGTGGGGTTTGAGAGTTGCCAGGGCTTCGATAGGGCGATCGCCATAGCGCTGCGCCACCACAAGCTCAGGGATAGGGTGCAGCAGCGGCATGGGGTGCGACGACCGGGCAGGCTGGGTAGATGGCGCAGGCGAGGGGGCTTCCTCATCCACCAGCATAGTCAGCGGAATGCTGTCATCAAGTTCAAAAATGGGGCTCTCAGTTTGGGGATCGGCCTTTGGATTGAGCTGACGGTTGGTCTGTGGGTTGGTCTGTGAGTTGGGCTGCGCCCGGCGAGTCGCGGCTGATTCGGCCCCAGCCGACTGAGGATTATCGTGAAGCGTGGCATCCATACCTGGCGCCACCGTGGGGCGGTAGGGCCGGGCAGGCGGTTCGTCTAACTCGTCGGGGCTATCCACAATGAGGGTCGGTGACGGGTCTTGACGAGAGGCAATGGGTGGGGGCGATCGCCGGGCGGGTGGCCTCAACGGGGGTGGGGCAGCGCCGGGCTCTGGCACAACGGCTTTCGTCGTTTTCCCGGTATAGCTGAGATAGGCCGATAGGGTTGCCTGAAGGGCTTCTGAAGAAATGACGTGAGGCTTGACCAAGTAATTGTGATAGGCCACAATGCGCCGCACATAATCAGACGCAGGGCCATCAGTAGGATTGACCAGCCCTAGGGCAATGCGGCTGCCTTCTACAAATAGCGGCAACACTTGGTAATACAGACAGGCTTCGAACGGCAGCACCCCATCAATTAGCATAAACATTTGAGGAATGTTGATGCGCTGCGCCAAGTCTGGCGCAAACTGCTTCAGGATGGCTTGGGAAGAGGCACCACCCACAAGGGGCTCGCTGCCGTGTGGAATCGGCGTCATGGCGAAGGAGAGAAATAGAACAACATTGCGCTAAAGCGCTGAAAGAAGACGGAAATGGAGCAAAGGGCCGCACTCGTTAAGAGAGCCATGGCGCGCTCAGATCGCCGTCTCTCTATACATTTACTGCGGGTGCATTCCACTGTTGTAGCCCTTTTTGTGTCCCTTACTCTGAGTTTTTCTCCCAAAACGAGAGAGAAACGTTGAATGCGTCCCTCTTCCCCTTTGCAAAACTGAGAGGCGCTCTTCACTGCTCTATGACATGCCGTTCTAGGGCGCATAGTTCAGTGACGCCCAGGCTGGTGACGCATCGTTCGGTGACGCATCCAAACAGCTAACCATCCGTTCTGGGGAATGTTGCAACGTCAGCCAACGGACAACTAGCCGTTGCAAGAGTAGGGCTTGAGAGGCGAGGCAGAGTGAGATGCGGACTCTTATTGGGTGTTCTTACTAACAAATCGAACGTGCAGTCAACGTCATCCTGCACCATTAGTCCCCTGATGGTTCGGCATTACGAAACTCGTAAGCCTCTAGATAGAGTTTAGAGCATTCGTTCTTGACTTGGTTCACCTTTATGTTTCGCTGTCGGGCAATGTCTTCTGTCGTGCTGCCTGCTTTGAGCGACTGAATCATGTCTTGCTGCGATTCCGTGCGGCTGTTATAGAAGCGCTCCCACAGGGCTATGCTGAGGCCAAAATTTTGCTCGGCTGTGGTGCCCAACCAAGAGCTGATGAGCGTAGGCTCGACTTTAGAGGCAAATACATTTTTAGCGTGGTAGCTAATTTTTTCTCTGAGGCGGTAGACCTGTTTGATGGGCAGGTCGAGTTCTCGGGCGATCGCCTCTTGAGATTTGCCCATGACGTGCAGCTCCAGCCATCGCGCCGCTAGGGGATCAACCGTGTCGTGCAGATAGGTCACAAACTCCTGCATCACGGTAGAGCGAGCCGTTTGCTGTTCTTCGTAGGCTTGTTGTGTGTGATAGTCAGCCTGAGCCTGGAGGTCGAGTAAGCTCAGGGAGCCGTCCGTTTCATCAGAAGAAATTTCTTCTGAGACAATGCGGATTAAATCCCCTGTGGGCACCTGAGTCATGCCGCCCCGATGTGCCCGCCTTAAATAGTTGACGAAGCGGTAAATGAGCAGCGGCTGGTTGCGGATAGGGCGTAGGCAGTATTCCTCTAATGCGGCCAGCAGCAGCGTATCACGCAGGCGCAGACTGGGCGTGCATTGGGTAATCCAGCTGATTTGCTGCTGAATGTAGCGATCGCTCTGAATGAGCTCTTGAATCACCTCTTGCAGCACGTCCATCACCGTGCGCTGGCGATCGCGCGAGAGCGACACCCAGGTTCGCACTTTGCTGCGAATTAGCGACAGGCTGGAGAGCCGCTGCATCAATTTGCGGTAAGCCAGATCGCGCGGCACCTTGAGATAGCGCTGTTGCAAAATGCGAAAGCGATAGTCCATCGCTTGCTGCGTCACCTGAAACTGCTCTGGCGTCATCGCGTCAAACCGCTCAGCCTCATCGCCAATGAGCCAGCTCACAATACTATGCTGAGCCGCAGCAGACTGATCTGACGCTTCTGCCGCCAGCCGTGCCTGCCAATGTTGTCTCAGTTCTTCAGCCCGTGACATGCCTGCTTATCCGTTGCTTGCCTACTGCGCTCATCCGGTCTGTTAACTTGATTGTTTGACGTAATTTTGACTTGACTCACCTACGGATCGGTTCGCTGCAACCCTTACTGTATGACAGGATGACGGTGCAAGCTACTAACTCCAGCCATTCCACTCTTCAGTGTCGCATTCTTAGGGTGCGCTCTGGAGTAATTAACTAAACCCCCGACCCGCTTAGGATTGGGGCGGAGGGGTCTCATCTGTAGGTTCAAGAGCCACAGCCAGCCGATCCAGCGCAGTCGTCACTTGCCCCATGCGCTCAAGTGCCGCATCGTGGTTTTCTGCCAGGGTTTGCACTGCGTCGCTGAGCGCAAAAATTTGATAGCCCTGCTGCTGCACCTGTTTGGCAAGGGTGTCTAGGTTCTGAGACACGCGATCAATCGTTTCAGTGCTGACCAGCACGGCTTCGCCAATTTGCTTGACCAACGCCTCCAACTGTTTAGACTGTTCGTTCACGCTCCCGTACCCTCATCCACTACCCCGTATTGTCCTGGATCAAATCATCACATCGTTTATGGCCCGCCAGTGGCCGCAGACCTGTGACTACATGGGTGCGATTCACGTGTGCGATGATATGTGGTGCCATTCGTTGGAAGATTATAGAGGCGATCGCCCCGTTTGCTCTAGCGCGTGCGGCACCCCTGAGGGCCCCTGCCCTCTATTGCCCTCCAACGTATGTTAAGAGTACTGCAACTTAACGCAATTGGCTTCCATAATGTATGGATGGGTCTGTTTTTATAAGCCGCCCTACGTTGATGCCCTGTGCCCAAGCCTGAATAAACGGCACAGCTTTGAAGGGGAACGGGTAATGGGAAACAGCCTATTCCATCGCGCTAAGCCCGATTGCACCCGATTGCACCCGATTGCACCCTGAGGACGAGAATCCGTAATTATGACCTCTGCTGCTCCTGCTAAAACCCAATACGAAGCGGTCATTGGGCTAGAAACCCACTGTCAGCTCAGTACCGAAACAAAGATTTTTTCCACCAGCTCTACCCAGTTTGGCGGCGACCCCAACACCAACATCGACCCGGTGTGCATGGGGCTACCGGGCACGCTGCCCGTGCTCAACCAAAAAGTGCTGGAATACGCTGTCAAGGCTGGGCTGGCGTTGAACTGCCAAATTGCCCCCTACAGCAAATTTGACCGCAAGCAGTATTTCTATCCCGACTTGCCCAAAAACTACCAAATCTCGCAGTATGACTTACCGATCGCTGAACATGGCTGGCTAGAGATTGAGCTAGACGATGAGACAGGCAGCCCTGTTCGCAAACGCATCGGCATCACCCGGCTGCACATGGAAGAAGATGCGGGAAAGTTGGTGCACGGTGGAGGCGATCGCCTCTCGGGTTCCACCTATTCGCTCGTAGACTACAACCGGGCGGGCATTCCTCTCGTCGAAATTGTCTCAGAGCCCGATCTTCGTTCTGGCCCTGAGGCCGCAGAATATGCCCGTGAACTGCGCCGCATCATGCGCTATCTGGGCGTTTCTGACGGCAACATGCAGGAAGGGTCGCTGCGCTGTGATGTCAACATCTCCATCCGCCCAGTGGGAACCGAGGCCTTTGGGACTAAGGTCGAAATCAAAAACATGAACTCCTTCAATGCCATTGAGCGAGCCATCAATTACGAGATTGAGCGGCAAACAGCGGCGGTTGAAGCAGGCGAACCCATCTATCAAGAAACGCGCCTGTGGGAAGAAGGGGCGCAGCGCACCATCTCAATGCGGATGAAGGAAGGATCGAGCGACTATCGCTATTTCCCTGAGCCAGACTTAGGGCCGATTCAGGTTTCACCCCAGCAGCTAGAGGCATGGCGCACGGAGCTACCAGAACTGCCTGCCCAAAAGCGTCAGCGCTATGAGCAAGACTTGGGTCTATCGCCCTATGATGCCCGCGTGCTGACGGATGACCGCGCCATGACTGAATATTTCGAAGCGGCGATCGCCGCCAACGCCAACGCTAAACAAGCCGCCAACTGGCTCATGGGCGATATTAGCGCTTACTTGAACACCGAGAAGGCTGCCATCACCGACCTTGCGCTCACCCCTCAAACCCTGGCAGAGATGATCGGACTCATTGAAGACAGCACCATCAGCACCAAAATCGCCAAAGACATTCTTCCCGAGCTACTCATCCAGGGCGGCTCTGCCAAAGATCTGGTAGAACGCAAGGGCCTGATTCAGATGTCTGACCCCGCCGTGCTAGAAGCCGAAATCGAGCAAGTGATTGCGGCCCACCCCGATGAGCTAGAGAAGTATCGGGCAGGCAAAACCAAGCTGTTAGGTTTTTTTGTGGGGCAGGTGATGAAGCGCACGGGTGGCCGCGCCGACCCCAAACTCACCAACCAGATCCTCGCGAAAAAGTTGAACGGGTAGCATTGGCACCTGAGTTCAGTTTGATGTTTACGTGCTTTGTTTACATGCAAAAAGCCGTCGGAGCAGAATGCTCCGACGGCTCAGTTCTCAGTTTCTAAACAGACGAGCTAATCATCCATTAGGCTTGCTTTTCGTTGCGCTTCTTGCGGCGGGCATTGACCAGTGCGCCTACAGCTAGTGCAGTTCCGGCCATGGTGGCAGGCTCGGGCACGGCCTGAGCACCTGCAACCTTGAAGTCTGCACCGTTATAGCTTGACTGGCTGATCAGACGTAGACGATTGGTGGATGCACCATCCAGGAATAGACCCAACGCGCCCACCTTCTGTGCGCTGCCAATTTCAGTGGTGTCGATGCTGAAGCCCGCGTCGGTAAAGCCGCCACCTTTATTGCTGTTTAGCAAGAATGACGCCAAGACAGTGTCACCTTCACCCATCGCTTGCACCATGAGCTTGCTGTTCATGCCGCGCTCCCAGAAGAAGAACTCGCTGATGGCCGAAGAGAACATCACATCAATGATGAAGCTACCGGTGTCTTCAGTGTCGATGATATTGTTCAAGTTCAAGTTGCCTAGTGCGGCCGCGATGTTGTTGCTGGTGGGGTTCTCGGCCTTAACACCCGATGCTTTGTCGCCGCGTTCAGCGCTGGCTGCGCCTGTGTTGCCTTTCGTCCACAAGTCATTCTGAATGATGTTGGCGCTTTGAACGAGGGAGAAATCGGTAACGGTGCGATCGCCGTAGCTTACAGAATTTAGCCAGATGTCACCCTTCGGATCGTTGCCAGTGAACGTGTTGGAGAAGGTGAAGGGGGAGAACGAGATTCCAGCAGCGTGTACAGGAGCGGCCAATAGTGCAAACGTGCTGCTCAGAGTCAGGCTAGCGAGCGCCCAAAATTTCTTCGTGTTCATAGAGAGATCCTTAAAAATTGCAGATAAGAGGAAATGCAGCGTTGACTGCGAGACGAGCCTGATAAGCGTGGCGTGCTTTCCCTTGCAGTTGCAGGTTAGCCGCCTCATCCCTGATACCTGTATCCTACTTGCAAGACCTCTGTATCTCCCTCAGTGAAGTATCGGATTTTACAGCATTAATCTCGCTCCTTTGGTGGCAAGCATTTGGCGGATTGTAAAGCTGGCAAGGGCTTGAATCATCAAAAAAACTCGATTTGCAAAGCTGGTCTTGATGCGATTTAGACACCTGCTGTGTGAGAGTACTGAGGAGAGCGGTGTCAAGGGGCGATCGCCCCTGGCTCATCGTATGCTATATTAAGCAATGCAAGAGAGTGCCTGCTTGTTGTGCAGCTCCGCTCTTGTATTGTGCGGGCATAGTTTAGTGGTAAAACCTTAGCCTTCCAAGCTAATGATCGGAGTTCGATTCCCCGTGCCCGCTTTTAAATTTGTACAGTGACACATTATTTGTCAGCACGGACACAATGATGTCGTCAAGGGCGTTGCTGAATAGGAATATGAATCAGTGAGGAATAGGGACATCACCAAATTTTAGGTAGTGCAGTAGCAATCGCATCGAATGCTTCAGCATCTCCACGGATTTGGAATAACACAATGTCTTGCGATGCAACCGAGCAA
>JBGTOF010000379.1:0-1842 GCA_041742695.1 Elainellales cyanobacterium
GCTTCAGGTTGGCGTAGGTGGGTTGCGATCTCATCGGGCCATAGGGCGTCTCAATGGCCGGGGAATCGTCCGCAAAGTAATAAACCTGCTCAAACAGCCCCTCTTGCAAAAAGAAATCGCGGATAGAAGCTGCGTCCTGCACCGCATACCGCAGCGGTTTCAGGTTGTAGTAGTCGTTGATGCCAATCGCGATCGCCCAGTTCTTGCTCATCGAGTTGCTGCTCTGGGAGGCCAATGCTTCCCAAAGATAGCATTGCAGAATCTCTGGCTGGAAGCCTCCGGGCACGGCTCTGCCGCCTGAGATCGGGAGGCGGAGCCTCACCCACCGACGTGGATCGATGGATGAGGGTGGGGCGTGAGGAAGTGAGCTGGGTTAGGTGGGTTGGCCTTGCTCATCGGTTCTGCCGGAATCAGTATCGATCCATGGGTGGTCACTATGGCCCCCCGTGGGGCGTTGTCCCTCTTGGTTGCCCCCATGTCCCATCAAAATTGTCTCTTAAAACCCTGCTGCTGAGCGCCAGCCTGCTGCTGGTCAGCACTGCCGCCGCCTTAGCCACCTGTCCCCTCCACGCCAGCGTCTACCAGGATGTAGGCGGCCAAGGCTTCGAGCTGATGTGGCAAGAGGGCATTCCCCAGCAAGCCTCCTCCAAGGCTACCCTGCACATCCGCCTCAACGACGAGCCCCTATATCACCTAGACCTGACCCAATCCAGCGGCTACGGCACCCTATTCCTAATAACGCGGTGTGCAACTAAGCCAGGGTAGAAATTAGGCGACAATCAAATCCTCAAATTGCAGCCATGGTCTGGCATACAGCCGATTGAGATAGATGATGACGGTATGGGCGAGAATCTTCCGCGCCAAGCGACTTGTCAAATGCCAAAGGTCACGGGTCAAGATGCGTTCGATGTCAAACCAATGACACAAATGGCCGACCACCGTTTCCACCAGTTGACGATGTCGGCTGACTGTGCGGTTAAAGAGCGGGTCGTAATGGTGCATGTTGGCGCGCAGTGGCGTTAACAAAGTTAATCCCTGGACGGCGAGGTCCGTCGTCAGGTGTTGGCGGATATAGCCTTTGTCGCCCAGTAGAAGCCCTTGCAGTCCGACCACCAGTTCGGGAACCACATCGCGTTCATCCACATGGGCAGGAGTCACTTCTAAGCCCAAAATGACGCCCTGAGCATTGATCAACAAGTGCCCTCGGAAGCCATAAAACGTGCCCAATTTGGTAGCGGAACTGCCAAAGCTCGCAAGACCCTCAAACACCTTGGTTTGGGGCGCTCGCTTGAACCCACAGACGGGCATTGGAAAGCCATCAATGCGATATAAATCCCCCTGCTGCGCAGCCAGCTCTTGCAGCAGTTGTTGGTGCAGCAATTGTTTGTAACGCCAAAGATTGGCCGCTTGACGGACGAAGGTGCTGCGATGCCCTAAACCGGGAAACCACGCTCGCCAATGCCGCCGAAAGTAGCTCCAGATGGCGGTATCGCTATGATGTCCTAAAAATTCCCCAACCATTTCGAGGGTAAGCACCTCACTATCACTCAAACCGGGAGCAAACCCTTTGCTTCGGGGAGGATAGCGTCTTAGTAAAGCTTCTAAATGAGTTTCAACGGTCATAAAGATAGCGATGATAAACTCTTCGATATCAAACATGGTCTCACTTCCTTAAGATTGCTAGAACCCTTCATAGCCAAGGTTTCTAGAGGTGAGACCTTTTCTCAATCATTAGTTGCACATCGCGTTATTTGCTCTACGAGCGCTGGTTTCAGGAATACAACCAGCTCCATCCCCAGGTTCAGATTAACTACCAGCCCACGGGGAGCGCGGTAGGGATAC
>JBGTOF010000399.1:0-2199 GCA_041742695.1 Elainellales cyanobacterium
TAGTGTGGCTGGCCTGTTTAAGCGTTTCTTCATCGGCGTAAGCGGTCAAATAAATAATCGGAATATCCAGGGTTTTAGTGATTTCAGCCGCCGCATCGATGCCGTCTAGGGCCTCGCTAAGGTGAATGTCCATCAAGATCAGGTCGGGGTGCAGCTTTAGGGCGGTCTGAATGGCGGCCTTGGCTGAGGTGGCGATCTCAGGCACATTGTGGCCGAGCTCAATCAGGGTCGCCTGGAGGTCCATGGCGATTACAACGTCATCTTCTACGACTAGAATGGTCTGTTTCTCCATGGGAGTTCCTACGCAGGAAAGGTGATTTGAAAGGCAAAGCCGACGGGTTGGGGCGCAATGACCACATCCCCTTTAATCTGTTTAGACAGATTTTGCACTAGATTCAGCCCCAAAGAGGAGATGTGCTGCAAATCAAAGTTGTCGGGTAGGCCCACCCCATTATCTTGCACCCGCAGAGAAATCTGGTGGTCGGCGATCAGCTGATTGAGATCCCACCCCAGAGAGGCCACGTTTTGAGTTAGATCTTCAGCCATGTCTTCAAAGGCAATAAACACGCCCGGTTCGCCGTACTGGGCCGCAACTCCATGCCCAGCAGCGTCTTACCACAGCCCGCTGAGCCGCATACCAGAGTAGGGCGACCCTGGAGCAACCCCCCATCGGTGATCTCGTCGAGCCCCTGAATGCCCGTCGGGCATTTGGCGAGCTGCACATGCTGGAGTGCGATCGCACTATTGGCTTGAAACATACATAAATAACCCTAAGATTCGACTGAGTAAATTATTGAGAACAAATGTATAGATTGCAATCCTCCTTTACGGAGCTACCCTTGCTTAGACAAGTCTACTTCGTCACAACAGCTCAATCCCTGGTACGGTCAGCCTATTCCGGCTTAATTTGATACGCAGCTAGGCTTTACGTACAATTCTCGAAAAGACAAAACGTTACCTGCTCTCTGGGGAGCCATCAACAATAGTTCACATTGCTTTGAGGCGAAATTGTAGAGCGTAAAGGTTTGCAACGCCTGTCGGCGCTAAGCTTTCGAAAATAGATTTATCCCAGGAATCAGCGACGCCAAATCTCCTTCTCAAACATAAAATTAGACAGTTCATGTCATACAGAACCCGACTTTGACTGCGGCGATCGCAGAGGCAGATGGGGTTCCGCATCGCACAGTAGACCGAGGGCAATCACCACAAGCAGTCCTACTGCCAGCCCATAGGGTCGTAGATTGCTACCATCCGGCATCACCATGACCGGTATGACCCACGCCCAAGCGTTGACCGCAGTATGCAGCACGAGGGCAGGCAGCACACTGCCTTCGGTATGGTTGAATATCCATGCATAAAGCACCGACAGAGCTACCGTGCTCACCATAAATAACCCAACTGGAATGTGGCTTTGCGCTGTGTCGGCCATATAAAACAGTGGCAGATGCCACACCCCCCACGCCAGGCCCAAGACAAGGCTAGCCACGCGCCAGCTATGGCGCTCTTGCAAAACAGGCAATGCATAACCTCGCCAGCCAAATTCCTCACCCAGCGGGCCGCCAAGCAGCAGCACCAGGCCAAAGTTTACCACCGCTAAGAGCATACGCCCGGATGCAGGAGACGGTGCGATCGTGCCGCCCAAGGCGATGTGCCCAGCGGCGGCCAGTCCCATGACCGCCAAAGGCAAGAAAAACGAGAGCGCCAGCCAATGCCAACCAAACCGCCATTGCAGCGATCGCCTGAGCCAACGATACAGCCCGTCCTGACAGCCCGTCCTGTCTACTGGAATATCTCACCACTGCGATCGCCGCGATACCGGGGCCAAAACTTCCCGCGAGAAACAGCACCATCCCTAAGGTGGACAACTGAGGTCTGAGAACCGAAGACAGCAGCCAGCAGATCCACGACCAAGCAAACGCCAAGGCAAAGAATGCCACCAGGCGCGGATAAAAGTCAGATTTACGGTGATGGGTTATCATCAATTTCGCCTCCTCCAAGTTGTGTACGTCCAAACACTAAAACCAACAGCAGAAACACCGTTTTTGTGTTTTAAGCCATCGCAATAGTAGGTAGGACATGATTTATTAACAGGTCATTAAACTTTTCGTTTTCCTCTATATTAGAAAAATGTGCCGAGTTTTCAAACCAAATTAATTCCTTTTTGGGTGCTTCGATTATTTCAAAATACTGTTCTGCAAG
>JBGTOF010000415.1:0-4722 GCA_041742695.1 Elainellales cyanobacterium
CTGTTCTACCACCTCAATAATTTCTAAGCCAAGAGTCGCTTCCACCTGAGATCGCCTCCAACTGCTGAGTTTGCGTCACTTTCCAGACCGTGTTTCAGTGTATGAGTTTACCAGACTGAGGGGATCGGCAACACACCTTGCTGATCTCTCTTGCCAAACTGGCGCGCTGGCTAGCCCTTGAGATGGGCGGGGGATAACTGCTCCCGCGCCACGAGCACGCCGGGTTCGTGCTGCATCGGCAAGGTCGTGACCTGATCTAACTGGGCACAAAACACCAAATCTTCATGGCAGTTCAGGCGCATCAGACGTTTGCCGTGGCTGGCGTGTTGCAGCAATTCGAGCAGGCGATCGCCCCATTCCCTAAACAGTGCCGTGGCGGCGATCGCCTCGTCATTGCCTGCCAGCTCTCCCAGAGCCAACCCTGTTGCGGGCTGCAAGGCATCCAAAATCGCCCCCGCACAGACGGTATCTTCTAGCGCAAAGGCTCCTTCCCAGCCCGAGCCTACAATCCACACGGTCTCAGGGCGTGTTGCGGCAAGGTAGTCAACGGCGGCTTGGCGATTGATCAGAGCAACAGCCAGCACAGCGGTGGCCCCTTTAACACTAGTCAGGGCGCGAGTACCGTTAGTCGTGCTGATAAATAGCCGCCGCCCCGCCATGCGGTCGGGCGTGCAGGCTAAGGGCGAGTTGCCAAAGTCAAACCCTTCGACTTGGCTGCCGCCCCGCTCTCCGGCGCGCAGACGCTGGGGGGCAGGCCAGTCATCACTCACCCGAATTAACTCATCTAAATCGCTGAAGGCTTGGACGGCCTCTGCTCCGGCATGGAGGGCCGCCGTGATAGTGGTGGTCGCCCGCAGGACGTCGATAGCGATCGCACAATCGGGTGTGCTATCTGCAGGAATTTGCTCAGGGGTATGGAATACGGAAACCTTCACAAGGGCACTCACCTATCACAATTGTTGCCAAACTTAATCATACGAGCTAGTGGCAGCACTCGCAGGTTTAAAGGGGTCAGGTAGTAGGTATCAGGGGTTGGGGGTTAGGGGTGGTCGGTAGATGAATGCCAGGTGGTTCTAGACGCCCCTCCGGTTTAGCTGATGGATCTAAAGACAGATTGCAGCATGGGATCGGTGGAAGATTATAGAATTGTGAGGAGGAATTATGAGGATTGCATAAAGCTTAAACATCGCTTCTCCTTTGGGAGAAGTAATCCAAAGATCATGTCCCCTAGCCCTTTGGGCTACTGCTTATACACATCTTGGCCCTCACCCCCTTAGTCCCCCTCTCCCAAACATGGGCGAGGGGAGGCCAGACAAGGCGTTCCGGCTCCCCTTCGCCCGTTCTGGGAGAAGGGATTGGGGGATGAGGGGAAAGTTCTGGTCACAAAGGTTTCAGGACTTGATGTATAAGCAGTAGCCCTTTGGGAGAAGGCTAGGGTGAGGGCGGATCGGGTCGGTTCATCCCAGGATTCAGCCACGCCGAACTGCTAATTGATATGGGGTTTTCGTTGTTAGAACTCTACTGATCTGCATCTGGTTTATCCGAGTTTGTGTCGCGTTGTTTTGTCGCGTTGTGTGGGTGTCGATGCCAGTTCCCCGCGTCCCGTTTCAAACCGCCAACGATTACTTTCGCAAAGCAGACCATGCGCGCTGGCAGCGGCTGCAAAGCAAGCGCCACATCTTGCGATCGCAGCTTGGGTTCAGTGACGCACCTACCTCGCGATCCCCAGTCTGTGGGGGCTGTCGGCATTATCACGGGGTTGCATATGGGTATGGCGATCGCCGTGCGCTATTGGTTTGCGGAATGCACCCCTATGGCTGGCAGGGACGCATCTGTCCCGATTGGCAAGCCGAGCCGAGTTCAGAAAGTTAAGACTGACACACTTACGCGGTGTCCTGGGAACGTTGGGCATTCTCTGGCCGCATCATGGTGCTTACGGTGCTAAGAGGTGCGATCGCCCGATCTGCCGAAATGCGCCATGCAATGGGAGAATAAAAGCGATAGATTTACCAGTTCTCCCCATGCTGAAGCGAATTGCAGCGGTCGTCCTTCTCGTATTAAGCCTTAGCCTTCAGAGCTGCGTTGCTCCAGCCGCAGGCTTAAAAAGCTACGTTGATAGCTATGACGGGTATCAGTTTCTCTACCCCAATAGCTGGCTGCCAGTGCAGGTGGCGGGTGGGCCAGACGTGGTGCTGCACGATTTGATTGAGGAAACAGAAAACGTCAGCGTGGTGATTAGCCCGGTGCCTGATGGCAAAACGTTGGAAGACATCGGCACCCCTAGCGAAGTGGGCTATCGGCTCTCTAAAAATGCGATCGCCCCACCCGACTCAGGCCGCACCGCAGACCTCATCAACGCCGAAGCCCGAGAACTCAACGACATCACCTATTACCTGCTGGAATATGCCGTGCAGTTGCCTAACCAGGCCCGCCACAACTTAGCCAGCGTAGTTGTGCGACGCAACCAGCTGTATACCCTAAATCTATCCACGACCGAAAAGCGCTGGGACAAAGCTCACGAGCTATTTCAACAAGTCGTAGACTCGTTTGAAGTGTATTAGACCTGCATCCCCACACCTACCAGAAGACTTGCCGCAAGAATGGGAAACCTAGCTATATCGCGAGGGTTGAGTCCGTTAGGGAAAGTCGTAAGCACGGTGAACCCGCGTTGACGACTCTCAGCCAGCGCGGCGCGATATGGCGTTGTGCGGATTTTCTAAGGGAATTGAGATGGTTCGATCTGTGTTACTCGGGTTGTTGTGCGCGATCGTGCCCATGCAAGTGGCGGCTCGGCCCATCGGGGCAAGCATTGTGTCTACGGGAGATGGCGACACAATGCGCATTAGCCAAAATGGGCAAACGGTCATTGTTCGGCTGGCCTGCATTGATAGCCCAGAGCCCGACCAACCCGGTGGCAGTGCGGCAGCACAGCGGCTGGCTCAGATCTTGCCGCGTGGGCAGTCGATTCAGCTGATTCCGGTTGATACCGATACGTATGGGCGCACGGTGGGCGTGGTGTTTGCCAATGGCCGCTCGATCAATATGCAACTGGTGCAAGAGGGCCATGCGGCGGTCTATCACTATCACCTATCGAGTTGCCCCAATTCGCGCAATGACCTGTTAGCTGCCGAATCGAGCGCTCGCGCTGCTCGTCGAGGCTTTTGGGCACAGCCCAACCCCATCATGCCCTGGGACTGGCGACGCAGATAATTTGGTTCCAGCTAGTAGGTTGGATGAGCGGTAGCGTAATCTAACAGAACACAGGCTGTTGATCTAGACGCATTATTCGGTCAACCTGCAATCTGGGGTAAGGTAATGCCATTGCCACACAGATGGCGACTAGCGGGATGGAGCACATATGACGCAATCAGAACGGGTGTGGGACCATAAGCCCTGGTGGTGCCAGCCCTGGTCGATTTTGTTGACGGGATTTGGGGCGATCGCCGCAAGTTGGCTAGTATTTCGGCTCATCTGGCTCACCGTATTGGTGGCGATTCCCCTGCTGCTGTGGATGGGGTTCTTTTTGTTGGTGTATCCCCAAGCGGTAAAGCAGGCGCAAGCAGACGAATAACCCACTGCGGGCGATCGCCACCAGAGGCAGGTGCTCCAGGGGTGCGATCAATTGTGATTGCTGACCTTCCCCAGCCTCAAACTAACCGCAAACTAAATTTTCACGGCTGGGTAGTCGTTACTCTTTTAGGTCACTCTGCACTGTTCTGTGGCCGACTAGAATGAGACAAAACAGACAAGAGAATACATACGCCCCTTTGCTTTACGCCGAACTAGTGCGATCGCCCCAGCCGTTCACCAACCATCCACTTCAGGCGAATGTTGCTCGGCACCTCGTTCCTGAGCTTCGGCAACATCTCAACCAGACGTTACCCGACTACATGGTGCCCTCTGCGTTTGTGCCGTTAGCCACCCTGCCGCTAAATTCGAGCGGTAAAGTCGATCGGCGCACCCTCCCCCCGCTTGACCACGCTCACCACAGCGATTTACCTTCGGCAAATGCACCCCAAACCTCAACCGAAACGACTCTGATTGAGATTTGGCAAGAACTATTACAACTCAAGCAGGTCAACCGTCACGATAACTTTTTTGAGTTGGGCGGGCATTCCCTATTAGCGACCCAAATGACCTCTCGCATCCGCGACACCTTTGAGCTAGAACTCCCGCTGAAGAACGTCTTTGCAGCGCCAACCATTGCCCAATTAGCGCCCATTTTGGAAGCACTACGCGATACCACCCCAAACACTCCTCCCCTCGTTCGGCTCGATCGCACCGCTTATCGGCGCAAACAATCGACGTTACTCAGTCAGCCATCTCCGGTTATTCCCGCTCCTCCCCAACAGGAAACTCCAGAACCTAACACACTCCCCCCTACGTCACCGCTAGTTCCCCTCACCTTGGGCGGTAGCGAGCCTCCCTTTTTCTGTGTGCATCCTATGTTTGGGGTCGTGTTTCCCTATTTAGAACCGGCGCATCACCTGAAGTGCGATCGCAGTTTCTATGGGTTGCAACCCCTTGGATTGGATGGCAAATCTCCTCCCCTAAATCAAATGGAGGCGATCGCCCTATTTAAGAGCTTGTTTTTAAACAATTACAGCGGATTCGAGGTTTATGAGGCACAGTAACAGCAATGTGTGAACCAATTTTTGAGGTGTTCAGGGTTCATTAGTTGAAGTGCTATTTTGATTAAACCATCAACACCCGATGCAGTAG
>JBGTOF010000417.1:0-2612 GCA_041742695.1 Elainellales cyanobacterium
GCCATGACCCAGCCTTTCGCCCCCGGTTACGGGTGGGCTATGCCCAGTTTCCCTCCAACAATCAAACCAGCGGATTTTACCTAGGGGTGCAGGATTTCTTTGTAGGCCGCACGCCCCTTGCCCTCAGCGCCGACTATAGCCAGAATGGAAACCGCGATGGCCAAGGGCCGGTCGGAGACCATCGCGCCAGCTATGGCATTGATGCTCAGTATTATGTGCTGCCTTTGGGCTGGTACGGCAATGTCGCCCCCGTGCTGGGCTATCGCCATCTAGACACCCCTGCCTACACCGTTGAAGGATTGAATGTGGGATTTCGCATTGTGTTAATTCCCTCGCGCACCGGGGCCGCAGATCTCGCTTTGACCCAAACCTGGGTAGCACCGGGAACTCAGAATGTGGTCGGGCTCACCACCTTCTCCGTCGGTTATGCCATCACCTCCCAACTCCGAATCTCAACGGATATTCAGACCCAAAACGCCCCCGGTCGTCAGGACAGCCGCGTCGGCGTTTTTCTGGAATGGATGCTTTAGGCCACTTTTGCGGTATGGTATTTGCAGAGTGCGCGGCGGGGACTGTGTGACCATACTCTGCGCATCTTTTTCAGCCTTGAAAGGTAGCCTGTAGCTAGTCCTGAAGGCTTTGTCCGTAACAGTATTTACGTTTTTTACTTGTCGAGTCCAAACGATCGGTATGACCCAGGTCCTTGTTGGTGAAAACGAAGGCATTGAATCGGCATTGCGACGCTTTAAGCGTCAGGTTTCTAAGGCAGGGGTGTTTTCGGAGGTAAAGCGCCGACGGCACTTTGAAACGCCCCAGGAAAAACGTAAGCGCAAGGAAGTGGCTCGTCGTAAGAAGCGGTTTCACTGAATCCCTTAACTTTTCTTAATTCCAGTTTCTCCATTCCCTAACTTTGGTGAGCGCCTGCAATGGTTTAAATTGCAGGCGCTTTTTTAGCGCCTCGCTTGATCTATTCCTCATAAGCAGTCAAGGTCAACTAATTGTAAGAAAGGGTTTTGGGGATTCTGTCGCGAGGTAGGGGGTTTTACCCCTCCCCGCAGAAACATCTTCTACTGAATTGTACTCACGTATTTACTCAGGGATTAAACGGAGGTGCTTATAGCTGAGGTATGTCAATCTACAGAGGTCGAACTTCATGCTTACTTCATGATTTGGAGGCTTTGTGCATGGTTGGCTTACCTCCTTCCACCATTGAACCTATACCGTTACAAACCCATGACTATCAACAATTCTCCGGGCAGTATGCAGAGTTGAAACTAGAGGGCAGCTATTTTTTGGCCTTTAACGCAGTAGCTGAGTGGTGCCAGCGTCACCCCAGTAGAGGCAAGCTGCTCGATTTTGGCTGTGGCACGGGGCGATCGACTCGTTTTTTAAGAAACCTGGGCTTTGATCCCGTTGGCGTTGATATTAATCCGTCCATGCTCGCAAAAGCACGACAGGCGGCAGAGGGTGAATATTATCTGTTGGATTCCGAACAGTTACCTTTCCCTAATCACCGCTTTGACGCTATCTTTCAAAGTTTTGTGCTGCTCGAATATAGTTCGATTCCTCAAATGATAAATACATTTGAGGAATTTCACCGTGTCTTAACCGATGAGGGCATTGTCATTGTCGTCACTGGGTCAGAAGAGTACTATCGCCATAATTGGTCGTCATTTGAGATTGGCCCGGTTGATGATACCTGTCTAGCATCGGGCTGCAAAGTTAGGGTTGGCATTCGAGATACCAACATTGTCCTGTTTGACTATTACTGGACAGATAACGATTATCGCCAAGTCTTTCAACAAAGCGGCTTTGAGGTGATAGAAGCCATGCAACCCTTAGCCCAAGGCCATGAGCCATTTGCTTGGGTCAACGAATGTGAGTTTCCCTGCTGGACAATTTATGTCCTAAAGAAACAGTAATTGACCAAGGCCAGACCATCCAGAAAAATATTCACCCCCCAATATGTTTACTCATCAGGCAAACAGACAGGGCTTGCGGTGCTGTTCTGGTAGTGTTTCGGTCGGTTAGTGCAGCTTGTTGATGATGATGGATTTTTGCTAATACGAGGATTTACCGATGGGTGCTGAATTGAAAACTCCTGAGCTAAGCCAGGAGTCGATCCAGGTATACGAGGATGATAACGTTGTCCAGCTTATGCTCAAAGAGGTGTCACAAACCTTTGGTAATGCTGGTGGGACAGTGTATCTGAGTGGAATTGATGCTCAAAAATTTTTGGCGGACAACCCAAAACAGATTTTGGCCCAGCTACAGACCTTAACGGATCAAGGTATTAGTCTTCAAATCTTGACCCATCCAGAAAACATGGCACTGCTTCAAGAGCATCAGAAACACTGCCGCTGGATGCCAGAGCACGTTTTCAGCGCCATTCCTATCTGTATCTATGGTAACAAGGTCGCCACAATCATTTGGGGATCAACCGATAAAATTGTGGTGGTTGATGATTTCTCCGTTGCTGATACCCATCGAAAGCAGTTTTTATGGATGTGGGCGGCGGCAAAAAATCCTTCCACTCAGAGCAGTACACTGGAGGATAAACACCGTCTGGCAGAAGGTATTGTCAAACGCTACGGTGGGCGAGTTTCTTACAT
>JBGTOF010000084.1:0-18641 GCA_041742695.1 Elainellales cyanobacterium
ACAGGCGCGGCCTTTGCGGTTGCTTCGGCGGTGGCCCCGGTGGTGGCGTTGGGGATGGTGTAGCCATAGTTATCGGTATCCCGAATCCCTAGTTCTAGGTTGGTCAGCTTGGGAGCAAACGCACTCTTCTCTAGGAAGTAAGCTTGCTGAGCGCGGTTCATGGTGCCGACGTAGGTGGCTGCTTCAGCTTGACGAGCTTTGTTGGCTTGGTTCAAGAAGGAAGGCAGAGCGATGGCGGCCAGAATACCGATGATGATGATCACCACCAGCAGTTCAATCAGGGTGAAACCTTCGTCGCCTTTCTTGCTTTTTGCCAGGTGCATCAAGAACTTAGCTTTTAGATCAGTTTTCATCGTGGGTGAGTCTCCTTGAGTTGCGGGAAGAATGTTGGATTGCTAGCTCCTGGGAATAACGTGCCCTCTTTTTGGCAGTTTCATATCATCCTGATTCAAAAAATCTAGGAAATTTGTCCGGATGTTGATTTGCAAGGGTTTGGGCGATCGCCCTGCCGTGACTCAGCACCCATGCATCCCAGATTTGTGCCCCCTACTCTAATTCCGTCTCCCCAACGATGGGTCTCTCTGAGATGAGCCGTCGCGAAACATTGCAAAACATCTCTCGGTCGAGTGTCGGGCAACCGCTGTGGGTACCCTTGAGGTCATCGACCGTTAGTTCTGCTAAAGGCAGAGTTCTGGCACGAGCGGAGGAGTGGAGGAGTGGCTTTTATCATTGCAGGGACTGTGTTTGGCTTGGCGAGCCTGGGGCTATGGGTGGCAAAGCGGCAGCAGCAGCAGCGGGCCTTTTCGCTGAAGGCAGCTCGGGCTATGACGGTGGCAGACCTGACGACTATGGCGCAGGCGATCGCCCAAGAAATTGGCGGCGGCAGTTGGCGCGAGTATGTGAAGCTGTCCGGCGAGGTGGTGTGCGATCGCCCCTTAATTTCTGAACTGAAGCAAGTGCCCTGTGTGTTTTACCGCATGTCGGTCAGGCGCGACTATGAGGAAATCGTGACTACGAAGGGCAGCGATGGCAAATCGACGCAAGAGACGCGGCGCAGTTCTGAAACCGTTGCCAGCAATGAGCAATCGACGCCCTTTTTGTTGCGCGATCGCACGGGCACGGTATTGGTGAACCCCAGCGGCGCACAACTTGATTCCACCAAGCTGCTTGATGAATTTCAGCCAGGGCAGCCCAGGGGGTTAATTTCTTATGGACGGTTTTCGCGAGTGCCCAGTCGGCTGACGGGTCGCCGTCATACTCTGGGCTATCGCTATACCGAGTCGGTGTTGCCCCTGCACAGCCAGGTCACGGTCGTTGCCACTGTGGCCGATCGCAATCAAGGGTTGGTGTTAGAAAAACCGTTGGAGGGCGATCGCCCCTTCATTGTTTCGCTAAAAACCGACGAAGCGCTGACCCAATCTGCAGAACAAACAGTCCAGCACCTCACCTATGGCATCTGGGTCTGCGGTGCGCTGGGAGTAGGGCTATTGGTGGTTGGGCTGCTCCGTTAGGGTGCTGTCAAGGGCAGGTCAACTCGCACCAAATCGTAGCGCCCCGCACTATCCAGCGGGGTCACCTGCTCTGGGTTTAGGTTCAGCTCAGCCAAGTTGTAATCCAGTCCTAAAAGTAAGGCTGACTCGGGCGGGTTGGCCGTGCTCGACAATTGATTTAACTTCTCGATCACACCTCGGGCACTTTGGCGAAACTCAAACGGGCGCTGGGTATAAAACACCATGCTGGGCTTGGTAAAACCCGCCATCATCAACACTTCGTTGGGCCGCTGCTGCTGAACTACTACCACCGACAGCTGCCGCAGCGGGAGCTGTCGCTGAACATCCACCACGAACAGCGTGGGCATGAGCGATACCGCCACAAAGCTGCTATAGGCGAGCAGGTTGACTACCCATAGCCAGCGCCCTTGGCGGCGCAGCACGAGAAGGGTGGCGGCGATCGCCCCTATGCCCCAGGCGATCGCCCCCTGCAGGGGTGCTCCAGACTGGCGCAGCGCGGCGGGGAAATTGGGCATGGCGACGTCATTTCCCAAAATCGTCGGCAAATACCACAGCCCCACAGCCAGCGCCGCTAGCACTACTACGTTGAGCCAGTTGCTCAGATGCCAGCCCCACTGACGATGGGGCGACGCCGCACTAGCCAAACCTAAGGGGCGAGGCCGAGTGAGGCGATCGCTCCACAGCAGCCCTACCAGAATGGCCGCCGCAGGCAGTAGCGGGAGCACATAGCTGGGCAGCTTGGTGACAGCCACGGTAAAAAACCCAAAAATCACCGAAAACCAGACCAGTGCAAACAGCCCTAAGTGCGCCTGCCGAGGCTGTTGCTGCCACTCGCGCCAACGCCACCAGCGGAGTCGAGCGATCGCCAACGGCAGGTGAATGGAATGAGGGACAAACCCTCCCAGCACAATCAAAAAGTAGAAATACCACGGCCCTGCATGGCGATTGACCACACTCGTAAAGCGCTCAATATTGTGGTAGCCAAAGAATGAATCGATATAGGTTTGCCCATTGGCCTGATAGACCAGAATGTACCAAGGAAGGGCGATCGCCAAAAACAACAGCCCTCCCCGCAGGGGCATCACCTCCCAAAACAGCGTCCAAAATCTGCCCACCAACACCGCAAACGCCATCACAATCAGCCCAGGCAGCACAATCCCCACTGGCCCTTTTGCCAACACCGCCAGCGCCAACAGCACCCAAAATGCCAGATACCACACCGCTTTGGCCCGCGTCTGAGCAGGCTGCGCATATCCCCAAAAAAAAGCCAATAGCGCACAGCCCATACAGCCGCTCAGCAACATATCTGAAACGCCCGTGCGTGCCCACACCATCGTTTGAGGGTGCAGCGCCATTATGCCGCTGCCAATCAACGCAGATCGCCACCGGCCTTCTACAGCAGACGAGTCTGCCTCTGCTGCAGCTGGAGTCGGAAAGCCAAACCGCCACAGGGTAAAGAAGCCAAAGACCGTTAAGGCTATAGCAGACAGCACCGAAGGGAGCCGCACTGCCAGCTCATTGACGCCGATCGTCTGGTAGGCGATCGCCATCAGCCAATACACCAGAGGCGGTTTATCGAATCGAGTTTCTTCATTAAAGTAAGGCGTCACCCAGTCACCTGTCGCCGTCATTTGGCGGGCAGCCTCGGCAAACAGCGGCTCGGTTTCATCCACTAACCCAACGCTGCCCACATTCCAAACAAACGCGAGCCAGCAAATGCCAGTCAGCCACAGAGCCACCGCCCCCCAACCCCATGCCGGATACTTTTCCAGGCGATCGCGCCAGGATGAGAATGCCGGGAAACGACTCCGATTCATAGGCCAGAACTGCGTGAAACGCTAAAATCACACTCTACTTTAGCGCCAATGGTGTGCCAGCGGATAATGCCTGGGGGCGATCGCTCAACCTGGCCATCGCTCATATCTTTCTGGCTTTATCCCTCAAAGGGGCAGCTCGCCGCAGTCGCGAGCTGCCCCTTCAAAGTATAGAGAAAAGAGCATACCTTCACTAAAAAAAGCCCCCTTGGAGGTGCGGCTTAAATTAGATGAACCTAGTTATTCGCAGGATGCATTAGCGATAGCGAACACATTAAGACTTTCTAGAGTGATGCGTTACAGCTGTACTTAACAGCATCATTTAAATATGTCTATCTATTTAATAATAATATAAAGTCTTTTTGGCAGAACCCTATTGGCGTATCATTCTGATTAGAAAAACTAATTATTTGTTGGTAGAACAGCACCGTTGCCAATAGATTGAGGCACATCTTTTTATTCGGATATTTTTATGGAGTGATCAGCCTAAATGATGCCAGAGAAGTCATTTAGATTGGTTTAACTCCCATTTCGATCATTTAAAGACGTATCAATTGTAGCGTTTGGTGCTGTTCTAACGTAGCGAGACAGATTTGAATTAACAGCGCATTTACCTCTCTTTTAACGTGAACTTGGCTGTATAATCTGCCAGGGAAGCTAGTAGCTTCATTTACAACAATAGCAAATCCTATTTTTCAAACAACGGTTCGAAATCAAATTACATCAATTGCTGAGCCAACAGTCACCCCATGTAACTTCACGTAACGCAGTCTTAGAAATGAGACGAGGTTTACCCGAGTGGTGACTGCGAGTTGCCTATTTAAACAGTGAGTTTAGAATTAGCTGAAATGCTCTATAAATTCTGCGCGACAGCCCCAAACACTAAAACGATTGAGGCCTTGCGCGTCGCGCAGCATCCCACCAAACTCTGGGTCTAGACGGATGCAGCTTTGGACGGTCAGCCCAGTTTTCAATCTGAATGATGGACGAAGGGTTGTGCCAAGCTAGATGATGAAGAGCAGATAGCTCCCACGTTTACTCACCCCACAACTCGTACCGAGTAGCATATGGATACAAGCGATTTATTAATTTGGATAGGGATGGTAGTCGGGATTGGAGGCTTTGGCTTGGGCGTGATGCTGTGGGCCTACCAGGGGGCGGGGAGCCGCACAATCGTATTTGACGAGCCGATTTCGCTGCCACCTGTGCAGGTGGATAGTGAAGAGCAGCAATTGGCTCGGGTGGGATGCGAGGCATTTCGCCAGGGCAAGTTTGAACGGGCGATCGCCCACTTTACCCAAGCGCTCCAGCACGATGCAACCCTGGCAGAAGCCCGGCATAACCTAGGGCTAGTGCAAGCGAACCTAAAGCGCGACAACGATGCCGTGCGAAGTCTGGTACAGGCTGGCGAAGTGTATCTAGAGCAGGGCAATCGTGAAGGGTATGAGCGGGTGAAAGCAGATTTGGCAACCTTAAAGACGCAGCGTTTGGGGCAAGACCCTACACCTGCTGCCGTGCCTGCTGCTGTCGATGATGCTCAAGCCCATGACGCTTAGAAGTGAGACAGGCGATCGCGCAGATCTTGCAAATGCGATTGACTGCTGACGGGCGGTCGTGGGGTTGGCGTATCTAAATCAGGCCAAGTGGGCAAGTCTGAACAGGGACAGCCCACATCTTCCCGGATACCCAAATCCAATACCGGCACGGGCATGCCACAGCGAGCGCAGGGAGAGACTTCCCACTGAGATGACAGGAGATCTGCCAGGGTTTCAGAGGTGCCTTCGAGATAGGCATCGTGGGCATGATGCCTTACCAACTCTTGCCAACAGGCTTCAAAGGTGTCGCTGTAGCGATCGCCCTGTAGCACAGGCTGTGGCAGCACTCCTTCGCTCCCCTGCTTGATTAAGACGCGCTTGCCCAACTGAAACCAGTGGGCTACATAATCTTTCACACCGTCAGGAGTTGCCATAACCTATCCCAATAAGCTCCAACTGCATAAATCTAACCTAAGCGACTGAGCGAACACTGCAAGGGGGCACGATACTCCACACAGCCGTTTATACTGACCGTTCTCTCTGTCAGTTTTCTGAGATATTCAGAGATACACTTACATCTGACTGTGGACTGTCGTACATGTCTTCATGGCATCGAGGGGATTTGTTGAGATCCTGTATCCAAAGTCAAAACTTTGATTAAGCTTTGTCTTGCAACAGCCCTTGGTGTTAGGGTCGCAACGCGAGAGAGGAAGAACCGTCCTTAGCCCAGATTTCCCCGCTGAGCACCATAGGATGATGCAATCACCAAGACGCCCCCTATCCCTTGGAGCACAGTCAGGCGATCGCCCAGCACTAGCACCGCACTTGCCACGCCAAACACCGGAATCAGCCCGACATAGAAGGCCGCTTGACTCACAGGCAAGCGTTGCAAGGCTATGAGATAGAGCAAGAACGCCAAGGCATATTGCAAAATGCCCGAGCCCACCGCCAGCAGCCAAAACAAGGGCGAAATATGCGCTGCACTGAGGCCATAGCTGGGGTCAAGCGTTGACAGCACACCAAAGCAGCCCGCTGTCACCAGTAACCCCACCCACTGCTGCGACAGCGTTAGCCGAAGCGGATCTGCAGATGCCATCTGCTGTTTGCTCATCAACACATAGACCACCGCAAACAGCGTGCCTAAGAGCACCAGCATATCGCCTAGCCACGATGCCGGATCATCCCTCTGGGTTCCCTGCAGAACGAGCAACAGCACTCCCCCAATGCTGAGACTCGCTAGACCCAATTTGCGGTGTGTTAACGGCTCTCCCAAGAATAGAGCGGCAAATAGAATAGTCAGAATCACCTCCGACGCCCCAATGAGGCTGGCATTGCTGGCACTCGTCATCTGCACACCAAAGATGCCGACCATATAAGCTAGGGCCGGTTCGAACACGCCCGCAGCCCCTTGCTTTAGCGCAAACCAGGAAAAGGGCACCCAGCGATGCTTGAGATAGCAGGCGATCGCCAGAAACAGCACGCTAGACGACAGTTGAATCATCAGTAGGGTCGGGGCGGCAATCTCTGCCAACGCCAATTTGGTCAGGGTGATGCCCACCCCCCAACAAAACGAGTAGCCCAAGGCCACCGCTAAGGTCATTGTGCGATTCATAGGATTAGGGTTGCGTTAGGTCGTCATAGCGTTGTTCAACGGGGCAGCGATCGCGTGGGCACACTGCCTCATCGCACAATCGGCATAGGGCAAATGCCCGCTGTTCGCTGGTGGTCATGGCGCTGAGCAATGTTTCGAGTAGGGAAGTCAGGTGCTGGCGATCGCCCTCCGAAAGCGCCTGCATTGCCAGGCTGAGCGACTGGCGACGAGCAGATAGAATAGCGCTCCGTCGATCTCGACCTGCTTCAGTCAGAAAGAGCGCCAGCGTCCGACCATTACTCCCTGCGCGGCGCTGCACCAGGCCATCGGCTTCCAACCGATCGACTAGGCGCACCGTTCCTGGATGGGAGAGACTGAGAATCTGCCGCAGGGCGTTAATCGACAGCCCAGGCTCGGCACCCAGCGTCACTAGCGCAGCCGGAGCCTCGCCCCCATGCCCAGCCTGAGCCGCCACATCCAGTGCCAACACATCTACCAAGCCCAGAGCAACCGCGCCTAGCAAATTCAACGTCCGTTCATCCTCCATGCCGCCAGCACCTCCAAACACGTGGACTTAATAACTGCCTTGAAACATGTATGCATTATGCATATTTCCAGGCCCCACGTAAAGACCCTGAGGTGGCAATTCATTCAAAACCCTCTTTCACTCCAAACAAACGTCAACCTTGTGAAAGACGGGAGAAGAGCCGTTCTGCATCAATGTCAGGTCGGCGACTGTACCAACCCGTTCTATCTGCAAGATGATCGCACTTACGCTACGTCAAATGCCGGGGTCATAGGGGTGGCAGCGGGGTGCCTAACTCGGCTAGGTTGAGCGCATAGCCGCCTGTAACGAGGTATACCTTTGGGGCGATCGCCCCGACATGCCGCGTCAGCCGTCCGAGGCGATCGCGAAACCGCCGCCCGAGGGGATAGGCTGGCACGACCCCCCAACCCGTCTCTTCGGCTACCAGAATCAGCGTGGCGGGCGTCGCTTGGAGTGTGGCAATCAGTGCTGCGGTCGTGGACTCCCAGCAGTCCTCTTCTTGCTCCAAGAGATTGGCGACCCATGTGCCCAAAGAATCAACCAGCCAGCACTCATTCACCAGCGCAGTGTCGAGGGCTTGCGCTAGTGCCGTGGGCACCTCTAGCGTGCGCCACTCAGGGGGGCGGCGATCGCGATGGCGTTGAAGGCGATCGCTCCACTCTGCATCCTCCGGCAGCGCTTGGGCTGTGGCTACGTACACCACCGGCTGGTGAGATTGGGCAGCCAGAGCCTCAGCCCATTCACTTTTGCCCGAGCGGGTTGGCCCGGTCACCAGCGTTACGGTCATATCCTACCCATCCCGTGATTTGCACGTCATTCACTCAGCGCGCTACTGCTGAATCCACACCGACACAGAGCCTCCATTGCAATGGAACTCGGCCCAGCCGTCTGCGTTGGTGTGAACCGGTTGGGCGATCGCCCCTGTGGCATCCACAAACTTAGCATTGGGCTTACCCACCTCCATCCATTTGTGGCCATCCTTGCCATTGCTCAACAACACCGCCATCCCTTTGGCGTGAGCATCATTCCCCAGCCTTGTCCACCCAATCACATTGGGATGATCAAAATAGTCGTACTGATCCCCATAGGCATAGTCACGACGCGCCCGCAGCAGCGTATTCAGCAGGTCTTTATGGGAATTGAGCCAGATGTCATACCGGTTACCATCGTGGCCCTTATCGTTGTAATGCGCACCATAATAATCGGCATAAAATACACAGGGATAGCCCTCCCGCCGTAGCAAAATCACCGCATAGGCCAGCGGTTTAAACCAGTCTTCAACGGACGATTCGAGCGACTGCAATGGTTGCGAATCGTGATTGTCAACAAACGTCACCGCAAACACAGGCTGCTGCTGCATCAGCGTGTTATCTAAAATGCGGCGCAGATCATAGCCACTGCCCTGCTTGCTAGCGCGATAAAAGTTGTAGTGCAACGGCACATCAAAGAGCGACACCCGCCCCCCGGTATAGCCGATATACCAGTGCAGCGCGTCAAGGCTTTCCGTCCAATATTCGCCCACGGTGAATAGGTCGCGCTGGGTGTAGGCTTCGAGGTGATCAATCCAATGGTTGAAAAAGTCTCCCTGAATGTGCTTGATGGCATCGAGGCGGAAGCCATCCACCCCTACCGTATCCATAAACCACTCGCCCCAATACTTCAGCTCCCCAACGACTTGCTCCTGCTCCATATCGAGGTCACAGCCCATCAGAAAGTCGTAGTTGCCGAGCTTAAGCTCCACGTTTTGATCGAAGTGCTTGCCCTCAAAGCGATAGACCGTCTCGTTTCCCGGCTCAAACATGTTGTGGTTGACACCATCGAAGTGGTACCAGTGCCACTGCATGCTGGAATAAGTGTCGCCGCGCCCCGGAAAATGGAAATGCGTCCAGACTTTGATATCCCGCGAAGCCCCCACGTCCTGAATGCGGTTGTGCGCATCTACCGGAATAGCACGGATGACCTCTTCGGCATCGCCCCCGTTTTTGTGATTGAAAACGATGTCGGCATAAATATGAATGCCAGCCTGTTGGGCAGCATTGACGGCGGCCATCAATTCGTCTTTGGTGCCGTACTTGGTGGGCACGGTATCTTTTTGGTCAAACTCCCCTAGATCAAACAGGTCGTAAGCGCCATAGCCCACATCACCCTTTCCGCCACTGGCTTTAGAGGCCGGAGGCAGCCACAGGGCTGTGATGCCTGCCTGGGCCAGCTCTGGGGCACAATCGCGCACTTGGTTCCATAACCTGCTATCGGGTGGGTTATACCAGTGAAAGTATTGCATCATGACGCCGTTGATCTCGGCCCCCCCCCGCTTCTGCACAATTTGGTCACCGCTGTCTTGAATGACTTGATCAACACGGTTTCTAATTTGGGGCAATAGCGCCGTGCTTAAGCTAGCGGCAGCTTGACGGAGTCGTTGAGAAACATTGTTTGGAATCGCCATCGGTAGTCTGCACCTGCATCCAGAGTCTTGCAGCCAATCATAGAAGAAAGTCTTAGATTGAGCATGCTTCTAGACGACAAGATGACACAGGCACTTATTTTATGAAGCCAAATCTGAGCTCGACCGCGTGGTCACCGCTCGACCGCACGGTTTTGGACAGGGGCCGAACTGACGGGGGGCCTGAGAAACGGCGCCAAAGAAAAGAGGCACATCTCCCATGTGCCTCTAGTGTCACCGCATCTAAACGTTGAAATGTGGAAATAGGGATTAAAGGTTACCTATGCAAGCCCATCGCTAGAGCATGGCCGTCAGATCTTGTAGCTCTCGCTGCAGCTGATGCACCAAGTGCTGATCTCCTCGGGCGATCGCCACCTCTAGGCGATGCTGCAACCGCTGCTCTAAGTTTGAGCGATGAACCTGCTCGGCCTGCTGCAACTGCTGCTGGTGAGCGTAGATGCGCGCATTCAAGCGTTGGGTAAACGGCGGGCAAGTATTAGAGTGGGTGGGTCGACAACCGACCTCAGTGATCGGGGCGCTGGGGCGATCGCCCGTAGAAGCCCATGCCGACTGGGGAACGGGCACCTGACGCGGGTAGGAAAATCCAAACGCTTGCCCGCGCTCTTGGCCAAATACATCGGCTTCAACCAGACCAGTTCCGACAGGTTCGTATTCCCATTCTGCTGTTCGCTGCCTCAGTCTCATATCGCCTCCGAGCTAGATAAATGCCATGACACTCTATAGAACTAGGTAGAGCTGTTAGCCAGTCTTGGTCTGTAGCATCTAAGAACCTGATTGCACTGAGCCTGATACATTAGATTCAGACCAGCAAATCAGGAGATACAAGCCAAAACGCTACCTTCAAAACGCTCAAGACGAAAATAATCGGCTTTCTTATTTAATTGTCTGCCTTAATTTCTGTATTCTATTTTACTATTTTTTGATTTATTGTTCAACTTAAGCAAACTTAAGCTGGGCGAAATATTTGTCTAAGAACGGGTTAATGTGGCGTTAAGTCACACAGATATAACCCTCAAAGCGTAGGGTTTGACCTGCTTAAAAGGCTAGGGGTGAGCGTATTAGGGAGAAAATGGCTACAGATAAATCTGGCTGAGGATAACGCGCAGGCGATCGTAGTCATCCTTCAGGATGAGATTGAGCATGCGCCCCGCCTGAACCAACCAGGTGCGATCGCCCTTCCGCAATTGATAAATGTCTCGAATCGTAGCGGCAACTAATGCATCCACCGGCGCACCCGGAATTTGCAGGAGCGATCGCAAAAAATCTAGCCCATCGCTAAACCCCAACACCTCGTCTGCCGTGCAGCGATAGACCGCTTGGTGAATTTGAGGTGGACGTGGCGGCAGATGCTGAAACACTTGTCCTGTGAGGCCCGGCGCGCCTCCCGCAGCTGCCAAACAAGGCTGAAACCCGACAATCGCAGCGCGCAATTCAGTTTTGAGCATGGCAAAAATTTGAGGCTGCTGCTCCCGCAGCTCTTGCAACGACAGACCCAACGCCCGCGCTCGATGCACCGAGTCGATGGGACTCGTCGTCACGTAATACACCACGGCGTAGATCTGGTTGCCTGTTTCTTCGTCTACAGATTTCACCCAACTGCCAAAGGGCGGCATCGCAGCAAAGTTCAGATCCTCGGGTTCTAAGCATTGCGCCAAAAAGTCAATGGTTGAGGTTTCAATCACCTCGGCAATATGGTCGGGATGGCGCTGCTGAGCAGCAAATTGTGGTAGTGGAAGGCGCATAATCGAACCCCGTCATAACTGCATGGCAACGGCACTGCTCAATCCAGAGCTATCAGGTCTCGTCAAGTCTGAAGTAGGCCACAACCAGTCGCGCTCGAGCTCCGCTGTGCAGCAGGACACATGCATTAGTTTTATACGAGTTTAAGTCAAATTTCACTCATTTCGTCAAGGTTTTGGGGTAAGCAGGGCAGACGGGCGAGCGCCCGAGCCACACTCTTTCGTCGCAGATCTCGTAAAGAGCACGGCGGCACTGACTGCGATAGATTCGCACAAATCAAGATAAGATGTGGTGTAATGTGGCGCATAGCCCATTGATCCAATTTGTGCTCCAATTTGATGGGCTCCAATTGTACAAATCGTAATTGCCAACTCGTGCAAAGATTTCCGAGGGTTTATGAACGCCTTTTTTTCACGCCTGCTGGCGCTAGCGCTGGTCTGTTTGATTAGTTTGACCGGATTGACGGCTTGCTCTAACCCCAATGGGTTGAGCGGCAGCTATCGCGAAGATACGCTCACCGTCATTGAGAGTTTGCGAACGGCCATCACCTTGCCCGACGAATCGCCCAGCAAGCTCGAAGCTCAGTCAGAAGCCCGGCAGCTCATCAACGACTTCTTCTCTCGCTATCGTCGTGACACCTCTCTAGCAAAGCTTAATTCGTTCACGACCATGCGAACCGCGTTGAACTCCCTAGCAGGGCACTATAGCTCATACCCGAACCGACCTGTTCCAGACAAGCTAAAAACTCGTCTTGAGCAAGAGTTTAAGCAGGTAGAGTTGTCACTCACCCGTGGCACCTAGCGAGTTGCCCTAGGCCTGCGTCTCACCCATCCATGAAACCCAGCACGTTCTTTGTTCTCTAATTCAGAACAAAGGACGTGCTGGGTTTTTTGCGATCGCCCCCCGCCGTCACCCCACGCCCCTTGGCAAATAGCCAACTCAGTCCAGTAGCCCTACAAAGCTGACAGCGGCGGTACGGGGCTGCTGCCCAACTCGGAACGCAGCACTTCTCCCAAGATTCGTTCTGGCCGTTGTTCATATTTCCACGCAAAGGCATGGCGGAAGGCCGCATCTTGACAGGCTTGTAATTGGGCAAAGCTAATGATGTCGCGGGTTAGCAGGGTTTCATACTCAAACGGCAGCCGCACGTTGTGCAGCCCAGCGTTATCTGTGCAGATGGCAATATCAACCCCAGCTTCAAAGCAGCGATCGAATACCGTTTTAAGCTGATCAATACTGTCGAGGGTGCCCGTTTTTAAGTAGGTGGTGGGGCAGATTTCCAAACATTGGCGATCGCGCGCCAATTGAGGCAGCAGTTCAGGATAGCGCAGCGGAATCTGGATGCCATGCCCTAGCCGCATGAGATACGGCAGCAGCTCGGGATAGCAGCCCTCAGTCGTCTCATAGAGGTGGCCGGTGGTCTTCAGGCCATTAGAGCGCGCATAGTCAAACAGTTGGGCAAATTCGGTAAGGCGATCGCGGTAATGGGCATCGCCGCCTGCAACATCCACTGCACACACATAGTGATTCATCTGCACCGCTAGCTCCACAATGGCCTTATTGACCTCATAGGGCAGCCGCGAGTGCATGCAAAGAATCTGACTGGTGACAATAGGATACTCCCCCAGCTGGCTGGCTTTGCCCACAATCTCCACGACTTGAGTCATGCGCTCAATCCGCTCAGATTGGCTGAGATGCTCGGGCGTTCGCAAAAATGGCGTATAGCGCAGCTCAAGATACGCCAAATTCTCAAACACGTAAGCGCCCCGCATTAAGCGATAGACAAAATACGGCAAGGTGGCCTCGGTTTGCACACTTTCAACCATGGTGTGCAGTTCTAGGTATTCGTCTAGCGTGTTGCGAGGTTTGGTATAAAACTCTTCAAAGGCGGGATAGTCTGCGAAGCGCTCAGCCATATCGAGCCGGTTGCGCTGAAAATATCGCCATAGCACCCGGGGCACCACGGAACCCCCCAGGTGACGGTGCAATTCTGCGTATAGTGCCACAAAAAACCTCTCAAATAAATAATTTAGTCATTAGTACAGGGATTGGATAGAAAGGGCGATCGCCCCTTCTACCGGGTTGGTGAGCCATAAAATCCCCAGTTGAGCCCCCAAGTCATAAGCTCGGGCCATACCCGCCCAAGCTTTAATCCCTTAAACAGCACCTGTACGACTGTTTCAGCAACTATCGCATCAAGACTTAAAATCGCGTACAGACAGGATTCAGCGCTGTGCCGCAATTATCGACTGCGAGGGTCAAGGCAACATTAAAGAGCGTGATACCAGAGTGCAACACCACCGCAGAAACGCCCCCTGGACTGACGCCTGCATTGGATGCACTGCGCCCTAAGGCACAGCCTCAGTCCAACGCGTCCTTTCAGAGATCCAACCCCTAACAAACCTCCCAAGTGCTCATGCCCTCAGGGCAAGACCCTTAAATGCGTCTACCCCCACAATAAAAATCAATGATTGACAGAGGGAACATCCTCTAGGAATAATGGAAGTTTGCTCGTTATTACTGAAATTTTAGCAACTCAGACCCTTGGCAAACGTTGTAGTGATTGGTGCCCAGTGGGGCGATGAAGGCAAAGGAAAGATTACTGACCTGTTGAGCGGCTCTGCAGACGTTGTAGTGCGCTATCAGGGTGGGGTGAATGCAGGGCACACAGTTGTTGTGCAGGGGCAAACGTTTAAGCTTCATCTCATCCCCTCTGGCATCCTCTATCCCGAAACCGAGTGCATTATCGGCTCTGGAACAGTAATTGACCCAAAAGTGCTGCTGCAAGAATTGGATCAACTGCATGCGTTAGGTATCGCGACTGACAAGCTACTCATTTCTGAGTCAGCTCATGTCACCATGCCCTATCATCGCCTGATTGACCAAGCATCCGAAGAAAAGCGCGGCTCTCACAAAATTGGCACGACGGGTCGGGGCATTGGCCCGACCTATGCAGACAAATCAGAACGCACCGGCATCCGCATTGTGGATTTAATGTTGCACGATGATTTGGTAAAACAGCTTCGCTGGACGATCAATTACAAAAACGTCATTCTTGAAAAGCTCTATGACTTGCCGCCGCTCGATCCAGACGCGGTGATTGAGGAATATTTGGGTTATGCGGAGCGGCTGCGTCCTCATGTCATAGACAGCTCTCTGCGAATTTATGATGCGATTCAGCAAAAGCGCAACATCTTGTTTGAAGGCGCCCAGGGAACCCTGCTGGATCTGGATCACGGCACCTATCCCTATGTCACGTCTTCAAATCCGGTGGCAGGAGGAGCCTGTATTGGCTCTGGCGTTGGCCCTACCATGATTGACCGGGTGATTGGGGTAGCCAAAGCCTATACGACGCGGGTAGGCGAGGGGCCTTTCCCCACAGAGCTGAATGGAGAGGTGGGAGAGCTACTGTGCGATCGCGGGGCTGAGTTTGGCACCACTACAGGACGCCGACGCCGCTGCGGCTGGTTTGATGGCGTGATTGGGCGATACGCTGTTCGCATTAACGGGCTAGACTGCCTCGCAATTACCAAGCTAGACGTGCTGGATACTTTGGATGAAATTAAGGTGTGCGTGGCCTACGATATTGATGGCAAGCAGATCAATGATTTTCCCACTAGTGCCCGGCTGTTTGCTCAGTGCACACCCATCTACACCACGCTTTCGGGCTGGAAGCAATCAACCGCAGACTGTCGCACGCTAGATGACTTGCCCCCGCAAGCGCTGGCTTATCTTAAGTATTTGGCTGAGTTAATGGAAGTTCCTATTGCGATTGTGTCGCTGGGTGCAAGCCGCGACCAGACCATCATTGTGGAAGACCCTATTCATGGCCCCAAGCGGGCGCTACTCTACAGCAATGGGACGGCATCCCCAGTGATGTAGGCTCTGAGGTTATTTAATGCTAGATATAGGAGGGCGATCGCCCTTCATCCAACCTGATTATGGCGTGAAATCCTTAGCCTGGGTTACACACCATGTTTGTATTGACTGTTTCGCTCATCACAACGCTTGCGCATCGGCACGCTACTCCTTGTCGAACTCAGGGACTCAGGAGTGATGAGGGCGGCAAGGCAAACTCGATCAATTCCCTAGAAAAAGCGGCTCCCCGAGGGAAGCCGCCGTGGTCGCACTGAGGATGAAACTGGACGATTACGCAGACCTTTGAACATGCCGTGAGCGAGTGATGTCAAGCCCCGCACCCGAGGGGGTGACATAGCTAGCTTCGGCAACATAGTTGCGATCGCTCACCAAAATCGGCCCATGCAGAACCTGCGAGGATTCATCCAATCCAAACGATTGCATGCTGTAATCGAGAGCAACATCCATGCCAATGCCGGTGACGTCATAGCCCCGGAGTTGCATCGCTCCACACCCAATCGCCTGACCTTTGCCCAATCACTGGGAGCAATTCCCCAGTGGGCGTAGGCATCCTGAAAACTTCGAGTCAACAAAACAATACGGCTGGCGGTTCCCTCACGTGTGGCAACGCTCACCTTGCGTTCCCGCACGTGAGGGCTGGTAAACCTGGTCGCAGCACCCGCGGTAGCGGCAGAATCTGCCCCTGCAAGAATCGGTCTAGTGGTGCGTTTCTGTATCATTACCATGCCTGAGTGCCTCTATCGCCAACCCGGCGTAACCTCTTACCTGAGTGATTGAGCATTATTCAACCCATCATCATCACCGCATCCTAAGAGCAGAGGCTTGCAGGGTCGAGCCGCTGCATCTGACAGAATGACGTGGTAAGGCCTATCAACCAGAGCATTTGACCCACGCATCTAACTGGCAGCGTTCAGAAAACGGTTAGCAAACTTAAACACATCACCCAGATCCGCACTGCTGTCAGTGCCACCCTCCAAAAAAGCCTTCAGCACTGGGTTAGACCCACCCGTCCCTGGCTTGTTGGCACCCATACCCAAAAACCCCAGCACAGACGAAAACAGGGTCGGCAAAATCGCCTGCACAATCGTGGGGCTAAGACCCGTGCGCTGAGCAATCACGCTTGCCGCCTGCTGCTGAAGCTGTGGCGTAAACAATGATTGCAACATGCCATTGCTCCTACCGCCTGCACTCTGTCCCAGCGAGCCAGAGCCAACTGCAGCCCCTGCCAGCTGGCTCAATAATCCCCCAGCAGCCCCTCCCGACACCTGACTCAGCAGCCCCTCCAGAGAAGATAATCCACCGGGTGTCGCGCTCTGCTGCTTAAGTGCTGGCTGAACCACGCTGCCCAACGCCGACAGGGCCGTTTGCACAGCAGCAGGGCTAATGCTACTGCCGCCAGATGCCTGCTGAATGGCGCTTACCACTGCATTAAGTTGACCGACACTCCCTTGCTTATTGGGATTATTAATAGAACTTAAAATATCAAACGTTAATCCCACAATGAACAATCTCCTTGATGCAATTGCGAATGCATCCTACATCGATAATTGGCAGGCTTTCAAACTGTATCGAGATGAATCCAGTATCTGGGACTATCTTGCAAAGCGAACGTCACGATATCATTAAATTTCAGCATAATCGTAATATTAAGGCTCCCGACTTAACTAATAAATCAGGTTGTATTATCCAGGCTGGGTTGATGCCTTGTGGAATACATCACAACTTGTAGCTAATTCTATAGATTGATTTATTTCGAAACAAATCCAATGCTGTGTTCGAATCTTAAACCCGTACTTTGAATTTTTGACGTCTCTAAACACATAGCATCTAAATGCGTGCGGGCCAGTTCTAATCTCTTTTCTAAGTGAGGAAGCGTCTTGAGCGCAGAACGGCTAAAAACATTATGGCTGAAGGCTAATGATGCTTCTAACTGAAAGGGTAAAACATGATCATAAGGAACTTATAAGCCATTATTCAGACCTGCGGCATAGGGCATCTCTAGAGAACCGGCTTAATGTAATGAGTAGGGCCAGTGGAGTGCAGCCAGACTTTTTTGTGCAAAACAGGGCAAACTTTGCAATGGTGAGATGAGGGCATCTTGGGCGGCGCACTGACGAACCTGCTGAAACGCCATGAGGTTCTCAAATGGCTGCATTATTCTGTTAGTGAGACTCGTGGTGAGGTTGTTGTTTGCCGCAGCACAAAGGGTTCAACGATACTTGAATATATGTAACGTAATTAAGTCATTCCCAAAGATATTGTTTTATGTCTTTTTAGGGGGTTCTTATATTCACGCTTTACTGTCGAATTGCGGTTTTATCTATGTAGGCTATGCGGGAGTGCAGGTATGACGTTTACGAAGGAAGAGCTATCGGCGATCGCCGAAGCGCCGATGTTGGTAGGTCTAGCTGTAGCCATGATCGACTTTGGGATTGTGTCATCTGCTATTGAAGCAGCGGCCATGTCAAAAGAAATCACTGGCGCAGCTCAAAAATTTCCCAATAACTCCATCATTCAATCGGTCTTCTCGGATGAGGTCATTCGGAGTGGGGTACTGAAAATTGAAAAGCCCCAGGTGACGCCAGAAGAAGTAAAGTCGGGTGCATTGATGGATAAGGCGATCGCCCAAGTTAACAGCGCCGTTGACCTGTTAGACAGCAAAGCCCCAGCGGAAGAAATCATGGAATACAAGCAGATGATCTACAGCGCCGCAGAAGCCGTAGCTAGTGCAGCAGGCAAAGGCTTGTTCGGCTCGGGAGAAAAGGTCACGATTGCAGAAGCTGCGGCATTGGAGAAGCTCAAAGCTGCGCTAGAGTTGGCATAGACTCTTGTATAGGCTCATTAAGGTAGGTGTACGGTGGCACTGGATGAGAGCGCGCAGTTCAACCTCGTGTCTTAATCTTAAGGTTAAGACCAGCCAAATTCCGCTGGGCCGACGCGCATTTATCTCACCTGTTGGAGCGCCCCATTCGGCGACAGGCATCCACCGGTCAACAGATATGGGCAACCCGTGCAGGATAGGACAGCTTACTGTATCCTATAGCCCTTCACACCCCATAGACCTACAGCTTATAGATATCGGCCCAGCGCCGAGCCCGTTACACCCGTTTGATACCCGTCCCCATGTTTAGGAGAAACCCATGATGACTGCTCGATGGCTCAAAGTCTTGACGGCGCTCTGCCTGAGCGTGTTGCTGTTTGTGACCGCCTGCTCCAAAGCACCGTCGTCTCCCTACTCTCAAATTCAAGACGAAACCACGGGGCGAGGTGCGCCCAAGGCCGTGGCCAAAGCAGCCGAACAGGGCAGCTCGTTTAACCGCTTCTTTCCCGATAGCAAAGGCTATAGTGTGATTCCTTCTCAAGAGAAGAAGGGCTTTGCCGAATATAAGGTCAACAAAGACGGTAAAACAGTGGCGATGCTCAGCATCAACGACACCACAAGCCTTCCCACTGCAGCCCTGAAGTATAAGAGCAGCACGTCCACAGTGGCAGGCTATCCCTCGGTCGAGCAAGGCACAACGACGACTGGCATTCTGGTGAGCGATCGCTATCAGGTCAAAGTC